>CAMWQH010000009.1 GCA_947176435.1 uncultured Mycoplasmataceae bacterium | reverse complement strand
AAAGAAAAATTTTTATGGAGTACAGTTTCATCCTGAAGTTGTTCATACATTAAATGGTAATAAATTGATAAGTAATTTTATTTTTGAAATTTGTAAAGCAAAGAAGTGATGAAATATGGATTCTTTCATTAAGCAAGAAGTTAAGAAAATTCAAAACACCGTTGGTAAGGATAAAGTTATTTGTGCATTATCGGGTGGTGTTGATTCAGCGGTAACTGCAGCAATTATTGCTAAAGCAATAGGTAAACAATTAACATGTTTGTTTGTTGATCATGGATTATTAAGATATCGTGAAGCACAAGATGTTGTTGATGCTTTTAGTAATTTTGGTGTTAAGTTTACAAAAATTGATGCTCAAAAAATATTTTTAGGAAAACTTAAAGGTGTTACTGATCCAGAAAAAAAGCGAAAGATTATTGGTAAGTTGTTTATCGACATGTTTGATGCCTATGCAAACAAACAAAAAGGTATTAAATGATTAGCGCAAGGAACTTTATACACAGATGTAATTGAATCTGGTACAAGTACTGCTCAAACAATTAAATCACATCATAATGTTGGTGGATTACCAAAAGACATAAAATTTAAATTAATTGAACCATTAAATATTTTGTTTAAAGACGAAGTAAGAGAACTTGGTAGAAGATTGCGATTACCTGAAAAAATGGTTAGTCGTCAACCATTTCCAGGACCAGGATTAGCAATTAGAACATTAGGAGAAATTACTAATGAAAAATTAAGACTTGTTAGAGAATCAGATAGGATTCTTCAAGAAGAAATTGCAAAAGCAAATTTAAATAAATCTATTTGACAATATTTTACAGTTTTGCCTAATGTTAAAACTGTTGGTGTTAAGGGTGATGAAAGAAGCTATGAAGATGTAATCGTTATTCGTGCAGTTACTTCAGTTGATGGCATGACTGCGGATTTTGCAAAAATACCTTATGATGTATTGCAGATTATTTCTACAAGAATAACTAACGAAGTTAGAGGTATTAACCGCGTGGTTTACGACATTACCCAAAAACCTCCTGGAACAATTGAATGAGAATAATATATGAAACAAGAAAAAAAACAAATTAAAGTAAGATCATACTGGAACAAAATTATTTGGTCCAATTTATTTTTGTCATATGGTTTACTTTTTTTAATTTTAACCATTACATGTTGACATAAAGCCTTTGACAATGACGAAAATAAATTCTATGCAAATTTAGGATTTGGATGTTTTTTATTAATTGCTTCTCTTACCTTAATAATTACTTTTACAATATTGAATGCAAAGAAAAACAGAAATATTATTAAGAGTAGCAAATTTCTTGCATATTTATTTACAACTTGAATACCAATTGCTGGTGCTATAACTTCATACATTTATAAATTCAAATTAAACAAGAAAATTAAAAATAAAAAAACATATGCACCAAGTGCATATACAATTCTTTTCTTTCTTACTTTAGCTATTGCATTAATAGTATGGATCATTTATTTAGTCAAGGGTCCAATTACATATGAAACAAAAATAGATGGTGAAATAGTTACGGTAGCGGGAACTGTTCCAGGAATTCTAGATGTTTTAATGTCTCCATTAAAAGGATTTACTGATGCAGCAGAATTAATTATTTTCTTATTAACTATTGGTGCTTTTTTACAAATAGTTAATACATCTAAATCAATTGAAGCCGGAGTAAGTAGAATAATCAAAAAAATGAAGGGTAAAGAAATTTACCTTATACCAATACTAATGTTGTGTTTCTCAATAGGCGGTACTACATTTGGTATGTGTGAAGAAACGCTGCCTTTTTATTTGATTCTTACCCCAATAATGTTAGCTGCTGGTTTTGACACCTTGACTTCATTATTCACAATTTTATTTGGTGCAGGACTAGGAGTTGCTGGTTCGATTCTTAACCCATTTTTAGTTGCTCCTGCTGTTGACGCTGCAACTAAAGCTGGTGTTGATAATTTGACAACTACAACTGGTATAGCATGAAGAGTAATAACTTATGTATTATTAGTTGTTGTTGGTATTGCTTGTGTAACTTATCATGCTTATAGAGTAAAGAAAGATCCAAAACACTCTGTAGTTTATGACCAAATGAAAGACCATCATAAACACTTTAAAATCGGAAACAACGAGCAGTATCCTTTAACTAATAAAAGGAAAGCTATATTGTGAATCTTTGGCTTAACTTTCTTGTTAATGATTTTAATGGTTATAGATTGGGAAGGTTTAACTGATTTTACAGGGTTTGTTTGATTCAATGATTGATTAAAAAACAATTTGCCATTTATTTGAGCTGGGGATAATGGCATTGGCCAATGATCGCTAATTGAAATGTCTTTTTTGTTTTTTACATCAGCGTTAATAATTGGTATTATCACTTGAACAAGTGAGGAAAATTTTTTACAAAATGTTTTTACAGGTGCAAGAGACTTTATTGGAGTTGCTTTTATTATCGCTATAGCAAGAGGATTGTCAATTATGTTATCTTCTTCTGGTGTTAACAGCATCTTAGTTGATGGATTATCTAATATGATGAATTCAATTAATGCTCAATTAGGAATATTAATAATATTTATTATCTTTATTATTCTTTCATTCTTGATTCCTTCTACAAGTGGATTTGCTTCTACGGTTTTCCCTATAATGGGTCCTTCGATTGCCACTTCTACTTCTGGATTAACTGTAAGTGGAGCGATAACAACATTTTCATTAGCAAATGGTTTTGTTAATTTATTTTCACCTACTGCTGGTCCGTTTGTTGCAGGATGTTCTTTATGTAAAGTTTCTTTAAATGATTATTACAAAGGTGCGTGAAAAACTTTATTAATTATTTTATTAACTATGTTAATAATGATTTTAGTTGGTACTGCCTTACCTAGTTTATTCTAAATATACTTTTGTTCTTTCATATAATCAAAAACATATGATTAGAGTAAATGGTAAATCATTAAGCAACGAGAAAAAAAGATACATTAAAAATACAAAGGTACAAGAGTAATAAATTACAAATTATTTGTATTTTTCATAGTTGTTTTTGGTTGTTTAGTCATCCATAGAAATTGCACTTTAAATTTTGCACTAGAGATTATCATTTAGTTGTAGGGTTAATTGTGTTAATTACATTAATATTAGGAATTTGTAGTTCAGTATGATGGGATATACCAAAAATATGATATGGATATGTTATATGTGGCCAATCAAATTTATTATGTGATTAATAGATCTCATCTTAGTCTTGACTGGTAATTTACAGATAGTAGAGATCGCTCTTATATAACAAGAAAATAAAAAAACTCCCAAATGGGAGTTTGTTCTCTACTTGTTTCTTTGAACTAATGCCTGATAGCCTGTAATGTATGCTAAATTAACTACATCACTTGTAGAAGCACCACGGCTTAAGTCATTAACTGGAGCGGCTAGTCCAATTAACACTGGACCAATCGCTTCATATCCACCCATTCTTTGAGCAATTTTGTAACCAATATTACCTGCATCAATATTTGGGAAAACATAAATTTTAGCATTTGTGTCTCAATCTAAGTTTTTTGCTTTTTTGTGCATTACTTCTGGAACAAAAGATGCATCAAATTGAATTTCAGGAGAAATTTGAAATTGTTTTGCTTCAGGAAGAGTCATTAATATATCGTGTGCTCCTCTTACTTTATCAACGGATTCACCAGCACCGCTTCCTGCTGTTGAATAACTTAATAAAGCTATTTTCAAATTAGTTAATCCAACTACATCTTTTGCAAACTTACCAATTCCTAATGCAATGTCTGCAAGTTGTTCAGAATTTGGATTTATGTTAATAGCACAATCACCAAAAACATATTGTTCTTTACCTTTTTGCATTACAAAAGCAGATGATACCAATTTAGCACCGGGTGCTGTTTTAAGAATTTGAAGTGCTGGTTTTAGTGTATCTTTAGTAGTGTATTGAATACCGCAAATTTCACCATCTGCTTCTCCCATTTTTACCATTAAAGATGCTAAATAGTTAGGTTGTTTAACTAATGATTTAGCTTGGTCAATAGTTAAACCTTTTGCTTTTCTTAATTCAAATAAGACATTAGCATATTTATCTAAGTCCATTTCATCAATAACTATGTAGTTATCAAGAATATCATCATAAACTTCACTACGTGTTCTAAAAATTAAAAACGGAACAACTTCTTTAGTTTCTTTTAATTGTTGTGCTGCTTCATGAATGTTTTTATCTCATCCTTCAGCAAATACAATTTTTGGTTTGTATGAACTAATTGCAATTTTATTTCTTAAATTTTCAATAAATGACATATTTTCTCCCATATATAGTTATATATATAATTATATATAATTAAATAATTCATAGACATATATGAAAATTGCAATGTTTCCTGGGTCCTTTAATCCGCTTCATAAAGGACACATTGACGTCATTAGAAGAGCAGCACAATTATTTGATAAATTGTACATTGTTGTTTCTATTAATGTTGATAAAGAACAAGATGACCTAAATAAAAGATTTTTGAAAGTTAAAAAACAAATTCAAAAATTAAAATTAAAAAACGTTGAGATTTCAATCAATAAAGAATTCACTATTGATTTTGCTAAGAAACATAAATGTAAATATTTAGTAAGATCTTTAAGAGACGTTAATGATTTTAAATATGAATTAGTTTTAGCACAAGCAAATTACAAATTAGATAAAAACATTGAAACAATATTTTTTCTTTCTAATCCATCATTAGTTAATATTTCATCACATGCTATAAGAGAAATGAATAAAAACATTAAGTTACTAAAAAAAACACTGAAGTAATTTTATCTTAACTAAAATTAAATTTTAGTTATCTCGTATTTTAAAGATTTTCCTTTTTGAGAACCAACTATAGTGACAGAAAATTTTTTAGCCCTGTATTTTGAACCTTTAATATTATGTTTAAACTTAAAAGTACGTTTTAAAAAAGTTTCAATAGTAATTTTTTTATTTGATAAATTTAAACTTAAGTATTCTTTAAAAAACGAATGAGCATTTACATCTGGATCAATAATTCATGTAAATGAGTTAATTGCTTGAATATCATCTACTTTATCTTTTTCATCATATATTTTACCAACTAATTGTTCAATTACTATTTCCATAGTAACAATTCCAGAAAGTTTACGATGTTTCTTAGAGTTTGTTATTCCTAACATATGAGTGTTAGTTCTTTGCATTATTCTTAATGCATCATCAAGATTATCATTGCAAGTAATGGTATGAAGTGTTTTGATATATTTTTCTAAATTAAAACTTTGAATTGAATCATAATCTTGAACAAAGTCTCTTAAAATATCTTTGCTTAAAACAAAACCAATAGGATTACCTTTTGAGTTTAATACTGGCATTCTTGAATAGTTCGTCTTAATAAATTTATTTCTTATTTGTTGTGCAGTATCTGTTGTATTCAAATAAGCAAACCTTCTAATCATTACTGATGAAATAGGAGTATCATCGAACTTTAATGCGTTATTTACAAGACTCGCTTCATCTCTTTCAAGAACGCCTTCTTGTTGAATCGTTTTAACTAAATAATTAACATCATTCTCACTGGCTGTTGCTGATTTTTCATCTCTTTCAAATATTTTTTGAAACAACTTGCATAATGGTCATAATAAATAATAAAATACAATTATTGTTCATCAAAAGCAAGACATTCACTTGACTGCATTTCTTTTAGCTCAAGTTTTTGGTCAATATTCGCAAAAAATTAAAACAAATAAAGTTAATATTCCTGTTGCTAATGCAACATATGCATTACCATAATATTTTTCAACTAATAATGTTACTAATGAAGAGCAAACAATATTTGATATTGTGTTCCCAATTAAAATTGATCCTAAAGCAATTGAATAATTATTTAATATTTTTAATACACATTTTGTTCTAGTTTTATTTTTGTCATTTGACTTTCTTGATAATCATTGATATGGTTTAAGAGAAGTTACTGATGTTTCGTTACCAGAAAATAAACAACTTAAAATTGTTAATAAAACTATAAAAATGATTAAGGTAACTTTCATATAATATATTTTATATAAAGTCTTAACAAAATTATGAATTTAATCGTTGATGCAGGTAATACTAATATAAAAATTGGATATTTTAAGAATAATAAAATTGTTAAAATAATTAGATTTGAAAAAGAAAAAATTTCTAATATAAAACTTCCATCTATTAATGAAAGAATATCTTCTATATATGTAGGAAGTGTTATTCCTAGTTTTAATAATAAAATTATTAATAAACTTCATGCAACTTATAAAGTTACACCAAAACTGATTAAAAATCAAATGTTTTTAGAACATTTTGATTTATCTAAATTTAATATTAATGAAATTGGTACAGATATACTGGGATTAGCTATTTATATAAAAACAGTATATAAAAAAGCGTGTGCTATTAGCTTTGGAACTGCAACTTTTTCAATTGCTGTAGATAATAAAAAATTACATGGAGTAATGATTGCTCCAAGTTTTTCGTTTGCATTTGATACACTTAATACATCAACTGAATTAACAAGAACGAACGAGTTTGATGCTAAAACAAATTTATATAGTTGGTTTGATTATGGTTTTAACACACCAACAGCACTAGCTGCAGGAGCTAATCATTTAGCAAAAGGATTTGTTGATAGTTTAATTGAATTTACTTCAAAAAAATACAATATTAAGAAATATTGTGTTTGTGGTGGTAAAACTAAAACGCTAACTTTTTTAAAGCAAAAAAAATATACAAAAAAAATAGCTGTCTTGGAAGAACCAATATTGACAGGCTATTATTTTTTAACTAAAGATTTTTAATAATTAATTAGAGTGTTTTCAATCATAAACTCAAGTATCACCTAATTGATCATTGAATCTACGGTCAAATACTTTAATTTTTTTACCATTGTAAATTTCTTTAATAATGTCTGTAATTGCTGAAGATTGAATGTTAGATTTTAATGCATATTGAACTGCAATTGTATCAAGAATTGCTCTTCCAACGTCTTTTCCACCTATTCTTGGTGTCCCACCAAAAATCTTAATTAAATTTTCTGAGACAGCTTGATCTTCACCAACTAGATCATTTTTACTAAATTGGATCATATATGTTCTTGCATATCCTCCTGAAGATAATTTAATTGCAGAACCATAAGTTGTGTCATTAGATTTAAGTTCAACACCACCTAAACCATTGTCACCAAAGTTAAATCCCTTAAACATATCACTTGTAATAATAGGACTTCTTTCAGCTGTGCTTTCAAAAGCACTTAATAATAATTGAGAATATTGTTCTCATGTTGATAATGGTTTTCCTTCAGTATCCTTACCATTTTTGATTTGAGAAACAATAAGTTCATAATCAGCATTATTAGGGATTGCATTTTCAATAGCAAGAGCATAGCTCTTAATTGATTCAATAGAATGGTTGTTTTCTATTAAAGATTTAAGGTTTTCAACAGAACCATATTGATATAAAGAACCTTCACCTTTGTCACCTAAAGTTGTAGAAACAGCGTTTTCAACTGAACTATATAAGTGCTTATTGTTTCTACTAAAAATAATATCTGAGACTTCTGAGTCTAATTCTGGGCTTGAAGAAGAAGTTTGAATACCTAAGAAACTCATTCCAATTGGTAAATAAGATGTTTGAGCATCTGATGATGTTTCTGATGGAACATAATAAGGCATTGGTGCAAAATGATAGTAGTATTGGTTAGAAATAAAACCATAATTCATTTCATCTAAACCACTTATTGAACTATTAGTACTTTGGTAACGATTATCGTATAGGCCTAAGTAATTTGCTTTAAATCCAAATACATTAGCAAAGTCATCATCACTTACACATCTATCTTTGAATGTATTATTGTACGGATTAATTAAATCTTTTTCGTTTCAAACAACTGCAGCAGAACTAAAATCAGGAATACTATTTCTTAATTGATTTAATAATTCCTTGTAGTTATTATCAGTTAATCATTTTAATGTAGCTAATGTTAATGCATAGTTAACACTATCTGTACTAAATGTTTGAGCATTAGTTGTGATTGTTCTATTTAAGTTTGATTTGTAAATATTATTAATTAAACTAATATAGTCATTAGCTGTTGGTAAAGCATCATTCTTGTAGTAAGAAAGTGGAGTACTATCAGAGATAACTTTATCTGTTTTGTATATTGAAGTTAATGGTTCAGAAAATTCAGTTTCTAATCTTGTAGCATCATTTTCAGTATATTGTTCAAAAGTTTTATATTTAATGATATTAGTCATATCATTTCCTGACCCACCAAATGCGTTAAATGTAAAGTTAACAGCATCAAATGCTTTTGTGTCTTCTGATTGGCTATTACCACGTTTTACAATAATGTGTTCACTATATTTTAATGACCCACTTGTAGATGTATTAGGATTAACTTGTGCAGTATTTCAGTAATTTTCAGCAGCGGCTGATAAATTATTTAACAATTCATTAAGGAAACTTGAAGTAATTCTTGAAGCCATGTCACTGATTACAGTGTGAGATGCAGGGACTTCCAAATAATAATCATCAAAACCATATACAACTTTTGTACAATCGTAGCTATTTGTTTCTAAAAGTATTTTGTCATTACCATTTCCGGGATCTCCAGAAGTTAATACAAATGGAAGAGCACATGCTAAACCGTTTTTGTAAATATCACTTGTAATGTTTCCGGTTTTACGGATTAAACTATTAGTAACATATTTAGATGAATTATCAAATAATTTCTTGTTTGCTTCATCAATTGTGCTAATTAAATTGTAATATGCATAATACATATTTGCATTTGTAACTAAATTTAAGATTTGTTGAGAAATATCACTGCCTCAAACATCTTTATCAAAAATTTCTTTTTCAGTAGATGCATCAGCACTTGAAAGTGAATTGATGTGTGCTTTTGTTCCATCTTTTAGCATTCCTAAAACCATGTCATTCAAGTTATTTTTAAAGAAATCTTTAAGTTTTGAATTTAAAGCCATTCCTGTTCCTTGGTCACCAAAATTGTGAGATTCCATCAAAGAACGATATTTTAAAACATTACCTTCAGCTTCTCATTGTTTATTTTCACTTCCAACTACATAATTAGCAATGTAATCAGCACAATCTAAACCAATTACATGAATACCAAAACTATCACGGATCATAACCATTGGTAATGCTTTATCTCCAACTTGCAATCTAACAGCTGGTATAACATATCTTATACCTTCTTTACCGTCATGGTATGCATACTTACTTGATTGTTGGTTGAACAATAATGATGAAAAATTTGTTATTGTTTTTTTATCTTCGGAAACAGTTCCATTAAAACTATATAAATCAGATAAGTCGATTGTGTAAGAACCGTTTGGTACATCATTATTAGGAAATAAGAAGTTAGATAAAATATCAGTATCTTGTATATTTTCTGGAATGTTAAGATGATCTGTATGATACTTTTTTAAGTTAGCATCTTGCCCACTACCTGTTCCATATGCTCTTCACAAATCACCAACTACACCTGCAAAAGAAACATCTAATGATGAAAAAGCAGAGTTACTTTCTGTGATCATTAACGTAGCAGAGTCTTCAGTTAAATCTTTAGGAATGTTAATCTTTCCTACTTTAGTACTACCTTCATCTTGAATAAATGGTGTTTTTCCTTGGGCAACATCGCTTTTTCATAGATTTGAAAATTCAAAGTATAAATCTGAAGCTGTTTTTTCAGTAGATAATGGACCATTTGCTGGTTTAAAGCAAGGTAATTCATAACTTTCTGTTAAACCGGTAGCATCATCATTAGATGAACTTCCGCCACTAGAAGGAATTAAGTTAGAGTTATAAATAGAATTCATTTGGTTATCAGCTGCAGAATATTTTCATAAACACATAGCAGTAGATATAGGTTTAATTTTGTTCATGTATTGGTCAAATACATATTTTTGCATCTTTGCATATTGGTTTGCCAATAAAGGATTTGATAAATATAGGGGATCAACCGAACTAAAGAAGTCTAATTTCTTTCAATTTTCTGTTTTATCTAATTCGTCTTTTGTACCACCGTTTCAAGTTTGAAGTCTTTCATCATATGAATAACTTGCAACTGGATCAGCAGCAAGTCTTAAATCATCTGAGGAAAAAACGATATCACTAAATTCTGTTCTAATACTTTGACAAATTTTGTCACGAATAAATGCATCTTTTGTTCCACCAACAGGGTCTAAAACTTCGTTTTGAAAATAGTAAGATCAATCATTTCTGTGCGAATCTTTGTAAGAAGATACTTTGTCATCATAGTCTTTCTTAGCTTGTTTTTCTCATTTGTTTCAATTGTCTTTAAATGTACTTTGTGTGTCTTTTTTATCTTTGTATCAAGCATATAAAATATCATCAACAAGTTTTGCTTTAAAAGCATCATAACCAGCTTTAGATTTTAAAGCTTCTTTAAAGATGCTTTTTATATCAGTACCAGCAACTTCAGAAAATTTACTTGAATCTCCTTTGCTAACTAAGTTATCAATGATATCGCTACTTACATTAGAACAAGAAGTAGCAATTGGAGTAATGATTAATCCAGTTGCTGCTAATGCAAAGATTGACATTAATGTTTTTTTTAGTTTCATAATTTTTACCTCTATATTTTATAAAAGTATTTTATATTATAGTCATAATACCAATAGAAATATATTTTTTTAAATGTATGTATAATAT
>CAMWQH010000008.1 GCA_947176435.1 uncultured Mycoplasmataceae bacterium | reverse complement strand
ATTTTAAAATATAAATATTTTTTATCAAGTTTAGCACTTATAGGTTTAACTACCCCTATTGCTATAACAGTTTCATCGTGTGCACAAAATGCATATGATATTAGCAAAATTGATTTTAACACTTTTCCTCACTGTCCTACAGTTTTTATATATCCTAAGTCTGAAGAGCAAAACGATATTGATCCAAGAAATTTAACAGTAGATCAAGTAAGAGAAGCAATCAATAGTAATGAAACAATTAAACAAGATGTAATTGAAGAAATTTGTTATATTAACCCAAAATTAATTGATGCAATAAGTATCGATGATATAGATTTATCAGTAGATTTATCTACTGTTCCTGAAGGAGAAACAATTGATCTTTCTAACCCTAGTGATTTTAGTTACCAAATTAATGTTTTTCCAAGCAAAAATAGCAAACGCTTAACTGGTAGCACTTCAATACCAAGTGGTACTTATGTAGCGCAAGCGTTTCCTGAAAACTTTGAAATTAAACCTTCAATCGATGATTATGAAAAGTTTTCTAATGATTTTCAAGTAGATTTAGCACAACCCATTTATATTAATAATTTATTTTCAAACGATAAAGAAATTCTTTACAATCAATTGTATGACAAACTTACTAATTATGAAATTAATGATCAAAGAACTAACAATGAACCTATAACGGTTTCTAGCTTTATTCAACAATATTTAAGTAATTTTGTTTTAGGAAAATTAAACAAAGACTATCCAGATTATGGTTATGAAAGTGTTCTTCTTACTTGAGAATACGACATTAAATTTAGCTTTGATAAACTTCAAATTGATAACTTATATCATACTAAAGAAAATCCAATGAATTTGGCTTGTACTGTTTTAATTTCTGACAAGATTCATAATGATTACAGATCAATTCCTTTTATTTTTAAAAATGTTCAAATTGTTGATGATAAATTTGATTTATCATTACTAAGTAATTATGATGAAAACAATTTCTTGACTGCTGATTTTGAATATTACATTAGTAATTCAGAAAAATCAACAAATTTAATAAATACTGAAGAATACTTAAGGAATGGATTGGTTAATGAATTGAATAATAGGCTTACTAGCATTATTGGCAAATTGCCTATTATATCAGATGTTCCAATAACTGACTGATATGCTTTAGATTTAACTGAAATACCATCAAAAATTAGTTTGGGAGGAATAATACAAAAAACATTAGAAATAACTATTAGACCAGAAGTTCGTGCTAATTCACCTTTTGTTAATGAATTTACTTTTTCTGTTCCTTTATTATTAAAAGATTCAAGAAAAGATTTAGATGATAAAGAATTAATTGATGGTTTAAATACAGAACTTGGTAAAAACACTTGTTATGTTGACGTTAACACCCCTACTGCTGCTACAGTTGAAGAAATAAAAGATGGAGTTTCTAATAGTCCTACTATTAGTAGCACTATAGTTTCATTTTTGAAAACTAAATATAGTAGTTTAGAATTTGCAAAAAGTGACTTTGAAATTGACTTTTATCAAGATGATACACATGCTGTTGAAGCAGGTAATTATGCATCTACATCAGGAGGAAAAGAAGTATATTTTATATTAAAAGCATCTGATTCTTCAAGAGTTTTAGAGAAAAGCACTGATTTAATTTTAGATTTATTCTTGAAGATTAAAGTTGTAGCTTCAAACAGTGATAAAGATCTTTCGCAACTAACAAGTGAATACAAAGAATTTGGTAGCACTTCAAGTCCTTTAGATACATTAACTAGTAAAAGTTTTCCAGATTTAACAAAAGTATCAAAAGCTGAAATACAAAAATTATTTGATAAAGATGGTGAATGAAACGAAATGTTTCTTGAAAAACTTATTACTTTTGTCCCAGCTGTTAACAACAATGACTATAGTATTGTTGTAAGTGGGAATGATACTATCGATTTGTCGAATTCTACTAACACAATCACTGCTACTGTAACAGCAGATGATTCCCCACTTACTGGTACTTGTCAAATTACATTTGTTGCTCTTTCTCCTGCACAAATGATAGGTAATATTTCAACTATTACTGATACTTATAATAGCTCTTTTGAAATTCCTGTATATGATCCTAAAAAAGTTTCATCAGGTGAAATAAAAGATGCTGTTATCTCAAGCACTACCATTGTAAATATTAGTCAAGAAGTCACAGGAAAAATTTCAAGTTTGACTGGAGTTAATGCTGAATATAATGTTGACTTTACTATTGAATTTGCTTTAGACACTTCTAAAATATATGAATTGTCAGAAGATAAAACTCAACCTACAACACTTCCTGTTTTTAATGTTAAGGCTACATCTACATCTAAAAAACTTTCTGGTGAATATTTATTAAATGTTATGTTGTATTCAAAACAGTCTTCTGATGAAGGAATTGTAAACTACAATTTATCAATTAAACCTGATGCAGATGCAGATAATAAGGAAATTTTAAAAAGATTTGACTATACCGTATCTGGTAGTAAGTGTGGTGCTACACTTGAAATTCATGATCTACAAACTGAATTTAGCTATTCTAAGGCAAAATTATGAGAAAAATATCAAACTTCTGATGTTTATAAAAAAAACTCTGTTTCATTAAAACAATTAGTTCAAGATGGTATTGTTCAATCAGCAATTGGTAGAATATCAGGAAGTTGAGATTCTTGATGTATTTCTAAACACTCTGATTTTCACGATCTTGATTCATTACAAATTGTTCTAAATAGTAAAAATCTTAACCCGCACTTTGAAAGAGCTTGCCATGCATATGGAACAAGCATCGGATTCTATTCAGGAGATAATAGAAAAAGTGAAAATGATGATTTTTTTAGTGCTTTTCACTTTATAGTTTCATTTGAAGGTGGCGCAATTGATGCCACTAAAATCAAGATTGAATTTGGATATAAAACTGGTGAAAAGATTTCAAAATTAAAATGGGGATGTAGAGGAATGAGCAATATGTATGATCATGATAACAATAAGTATGAAGCAACTCCTTGTTCTACAGCTTCTTCTGAGACATGAAATTAGTTATTATTACTATAAAATAAACACTAGTACAAAGTTACTGATCTTAAAGAGATTGGCATAACGCTAGTCTTTTTTTATTTTTACAAAAATTAAAAAATAATGTACAATATATATTGCAATATGCCAAAGACAGTAACGGGCTAGTCCTTAATAATGTTACCGAGGTATGAATAAATACTTATCATATTTCAAAGTTTTTGGTGTCGTGTATTGATTAGACGATATCAAAAACTTTTAATTGCCTATTGCAAATATAGCAAAACAAATTAGAGGTGTAAATTGTGAAAACTGTTATTGCAAAAAAAGAAGCTGATTCACAAACACTTGCTGAAGAATTAAAAACTAGTAAATCATTTTTAGTTTTTGAATATCTTGGTTTAAATGCTAAAGATATTACTTCTTTAAGAAGAAATCTTCACAAAGCTGGTGCTAAAATGTACGTTGCAAAGAATAACATCTTTAACCGTGCAATGAAATTAGCTGGTGTTGATAAAATTAGCGACATCGCTGGTCCTAATGCGTTAATAGTATCTCAAGGAGACGAAGTTGCTCCTTTCAAAGAAATTAGTGAAATAGCTAAAAAACACACTTTCATTAAATTCAAAGGTGGAATACTAGACAACCAATTTATTGGTCCAGACTCATTATCACAAATTGCCTCAATTCCAGGAAGAGAAGGATTGTACTCAATGTTGTTATCTTGTTTACAAGCTCCAATCCGCAACTTCCTATATGGAATTAAAGCAGTTGGTGAATCAAAACCCCAATAATTACTTAAATATATAAGGAGAACAATTATGGCAAAAGTTACAAAAGAACAAATTATTGAAACATTAAAAGAAATGACTTTACTTGAAATCAGTGATTTAGTTAAAGAAATCGAAACTGCTTTCGGTGTTAGTGCTGCTGCTCCAGTTGCTGCAGCTGCTGGTCCTGCTGCTGGTGCTGAAGCAGCTCCTACATCTGTTACTGTTACATTAACAGATGCTGGTGCAAGCAAAGTTGCAGTTATTAAGTTATTCAGAGAAGTTACTGGTTTAGGATTAATGGAAGCTAAAGGTGCAGTTGAAAAAACTCCTGCAACTATTAAAGAAAACGTTAAGCCTGAAGAAGCTGAAGAATTGAAGAAAAAATTCGAAGCTGCTGGTGCTAAAGTTAAAGTTGCTTAATAATCATTCAATAATCTATTAAAATCACACCAAGTGTGATTTTTTTTATTTTTATTTGTTTCTTATCTATAATGTAAGTAAGAGAAAATCAATATGAAAATAAATAAGAAAAAATTAATTAATATCTGCTTAGTGGCATTTTTTTGTGTAGCAATTATTGCTGTTGGTATTGGTGGTGTTTGCTACTCACTAAATTAATATTCTACTTTATATAGATATAATCCACAACCTGGGGCTTTTGTAATGCACGAACCCTTTTGTGGATTTTTTAGTAAATTCTTAAAATCATCTAATGTCTTTTTATCTTCATTAAAATCTAATAATGATCCTACAATCATTCTTACTTGATTTCTTAAAAAACCATTACCATTCACTTTTATTAATACATTATTTTGTTTTTTAGAAATTTTAATGTAATTAATAGTTCTAGTAGTATCGTTTAGTGTAGAAGTGCTGAATGATAAGAAATTATGCTTACCAATCAACAATTTTGCTCCTTTTTTAATTTTTCTGATATTAATTTTTTTATTGTAGTTATAAAAATAGTCATTATGAAATAAATCGAATTCGCCTTGGTTAATAACATAGATGTAAGTTTTAGATTTAGCATTAAATCTTGCATTAAACTTATCATTAATTTTTTTAATCGATTTAATTCTTATAGATTTTGGTAATAGGTTATTAAGAGCGATAACGAAGTTATCAAAATCCATTAATTGACCATCATAAGAGAAACTAAATACTTGATTTAATGCATGAACATATGAATCAGTTCTTCCTGATCCATATATTGGTATTTTTTTATTAAGTAATCTATTCAATGCTTCTTCAATAGTTTGTTGAACAGTAGTATGTGATGGTTGTTTAGCTCAACCGTGGAAGTAACTACCATCATAACTTACAGTTACTTTATATGTCATATTAACCAAATATAGTGATTACATCAACTCAACTAAAAGGAGCAAGACAACATTTATATGCAGTCATCATAATCATTAAACCTAGTAAGATTGATAATCCGATAAATAAGAATCATTCTTTAGTTTTAATTGAATAACTACGGTAACGTGTTCTTGCGTATCTTGGATTGTAACTACGTGCTTCCATAGCATTTGCTAAATCATCAGCTTTATGAAAAGCAACTGAAAACATTGGAACTACTAAAGAAACTAAAGCTTTAATTTTATCTTTAAAATTACCATAAGAGAAATCCACTCCACGAGAAGCTTGAGCCTTTAGAATCTTTTGTGATTCAGCTAGTAATGATGGAACAAAACGAATCGCAATAGAAATAGTCATTGATCATTCGTTTACTGGAATTTTTAAATATCTTAAAGGGCTTAACACGTCTTCAATTGCAAATGTTAATTGAACAGGAGTAGTTGTAGAAACTAATAATGTAACAATGGTTACCATTAAGAAAATCTTAAGAGTAATATAGAAAGTATTTAAAATAACTTGAGAGGACAAACAGTATCAATTTGAAATGTAATATAAATAATATGTTTTTCCATCAGAGGCTGCTACAGATAAATAAGAATATTTCTGGAAATCAATATTTGGACATTTACTTGGAACCATTGATCAAAGTGTATCAGTATTAATTTGTCCACCTCAAAGATTTGCAAAGACAAAGTGAAAATTAGAATTAACAATTAAACTACCATCTTCAGCTTGAGATGTAACGTTATTTATAATGTTGTTTCCCATCATTCCATAATTTCCAAAGAAAAATAATATATTTTTGTTATCGATATCAACACATGCAGGATCTTTAAAAGCAATTCAGTTAATTACAAATAAAATAATAAACATAATAAAAATTGATTTCAAAATACCTTTCATTATTTTTCAAGGTAATCTTGATGAAATTCATAATCCGATAATTACACACAATGAAACTAGTTGGCCAAAGAAACCGATTGGTAAGAATATCATAATAATGATAAAAATTACACTAATTAACTTTAAAGAAGGGTTAAGATTGTGCATAAATGATTTTTTAATTATGTAGTTACTAAATGCATTCATTATTTCTTACCTCCTTTCTGTTTCATTAGAGTATAAATTTGATCAGCTAATTCATCCACATTTTTGGGTTTTAATTCAATTAGCTTTTTAAATTTTGGATTTAATTTAATCAATTGATTAATTACTTTGATTACTTTTGGTTTATCTAAATAATTATCTCTAATTAATTTTTCATTAGTAAATATTTCATATGGTTCACCAGAAGCTAAAATCTTTTTGTTACCAATTACCGTTACTTGATCACCAATAGCTAAAACTTGATCCATAACGTGAGTAATAACAAAGATTGTTTTTCCTGATTTTTTTAAATTCATGATGATATTCATCATGTCTTTTTCACCAGCTGGGTCTAATCCTGCAGTTGGTTCATCAAAAATTAAAATATCTGGTTCTATAGCAAGAATACCAGCTAATGCAACTCTACGTTTTTGACCGCCAGATAAATTGAATGGTGAACGTTGTAAGAAAGAATCATTTAATCCTAAAAGTGTTAAATAATGCTTAGCACGTTTTTTAGCTTCGTTCTTTGGAACACCTAAATTAATAGGGCCAAACATAATATCTTTTTCAATAGTATCTTTAAACAATTGATATTCAGGAAATTGAAAAACCATTCCAACTGTTTTTCTTAAATTTTTGATATTTTTAATTTTTTTCTTGTTTCCTAGAATTTTTAAATCGCCAATAATGATGTCTCCGTATTTTGATTTAATTAATCCATTAAAATGTGAAAGTAAAGTGGTTTTTCCGCTTCCAGAATTACCAATAATAAAATGGATTTTATTAGGAGCAAAATCTTTGGAGAAAGTATCTAAAACTATTGTTTGTTCTTGAGTTCCGTCATCAACCACTATTTTCAAATTTTTAATTAAAATTTTATTATTTTGCTTCATATAATTGTTTGATTAAATTTTCCAACTTAAGTGTTGGTTTAATTTTTGGATTTTTTTCACTGAGTTGTTTAGATAAATCTAAATTAAAAGGTATATCTAATTGAATTTCTTTTAAGAATTTTTCATTTTCAAAAACTTCAGATGGAGTTCCAACTCTTTGAAGTTTACCTGCTTTTAAAATAATAACTTTATCCGCGTTGACAACTTCTTCCATGTCGTGAGTAATAGAAACAATAGTTTTATGATATTTATTTTTAAGAATCAACATTAATTCTTTTAAATCCGCTTTTCCTTTAGGGTCTAACATTGAAGTAGATTCATCGAAAATAATTATTTTGGGATTAATTGCTAATACTGAAGCAATAGCAACTCTTTGTTTTTGACCACCAGAAAGTTTTTGAGCATCTAATTTCAATAAATTAGTAATGTTAACGGCTTTAGCTACCTCTTTAATAATTGGTTTCATTTTAGAAGGTGAAACTTTACGGTTTTCCAAACCAAAGGCAATATCATCTTCTGGGGTTAAACCAATGAATTGGTTATCAGGATTTTGAAACACTATTCCAACATTGTCTCTTAAATGTTTTAAATTTGTTTGAGTAATTTCTTGATCAAACAATTTAATTTTTCCATTTTGTGGTTTTAATAATCCTGTTAAAACTTTTGATAATGTTGATTTGCCACTTCCGTTGTGACCAATTATACAAACATATTCATTTTCATAAACAATGAAAGAGACATCATCTAAATTGATCATGTCTGGAGTGTAACCAAAAGTAATATGCGAAAACTCAATTGCTTTATTGGTGCTCATATAATATGTTTTTAATTATATTAATATTTTAATAATTAATCATTAATATTATTTTTAAGATTTAAATGTAAATCATTTAGTGCACCAGAGTCTGCTTCGCTAGGCGAATCCATCATTAAATCGTTACCATGACTATTCTTAGGGAAAACAATAATATCTCTAATACTTTCGCTATTTGTTAACAGCATTACTAAACGGTCTAATCCAAAGGCTATTCCACCATGAGGAGGTACACCATATTTAAATGCATCTAGCATAAATCCAAATTTCTTCTGGATTTGTTGTTTTGTTAAACCAATAGATTCAAACATTCTATTTTGAACTTTTGAATCAGTAATTCTAATACTTCCACCACCAATTTCAAAACCATTCAGAACAATGTCATAAGCACGTGCTTTCGCATTTGCTTGATCTTTATCAAACGATTTAATACATTCATCAGTTGGAGCTGTAAAAGGGTGATGAGCAGCAACGAATCTTTTTTCTTCTTCATTGTATTCATACAATGGTCATTCAGTGACTCAACAAAATTTAAATTCATTAGGATTTTTTAAGTTTAACATAGTTCCTAATTGGTTTCTAATTGCACCCAAACATTGATTGGTTATTGCTAATTTATCAGCAACAATGAAAATTGTCCCTTCAGATAATTTGTGATCATTAAATATTTTTTTAATGATGTCATGTTCAATAATATTTTTAATTGAACCTGTTATTTCCTTATCTTTTAACGATAAGAAAATTAAGTCAAAAGCCTTGTTATCTTTAGCAATTTTTCTTAATGATTCAATTTGTTTTTTGTCAAAAAACTTATCTGTAATAATGTATTTAATTACATTATTTTTTTGAATTGTAGAGCTAAAGATTTTGCATTTTGATGATTTAAAATAATCATTTGCTTCTTGAAGTTTTAAGTCAAATCTTAAATCAGGTTTATCACTTCCATAAACATTAACTGCAGTATTTCAATCAATAATCGGAAATGGATGAGACAATTCAATATCAAATACCTCTTTCATCATTGAATGTAACATTTTTTCAACAATTGACATGATTGTTTGCTCATTAATAAAAGACATTTCAATGTCCAGTTGAGTAAATTCTGGTTGACGATCTGCCCTTAAATCTTCGTCTCTGAAACAACGAGCGATTTGAAAATATTTTAGAAATCCAGCAACCATCAATAATTGCTTGTAAATTTGTGGTGATTGAGGTAAAGCATAAAAAGAATTTACGTTATTTCTAGTTGGTACTAGATAGTCACGAGCACCTTCAGGTGTTGGTTTTGATAAACAAGGAGTTTCAATTTCAATAAAATCTTCCTTAGTTAAATAATTCCTTAATGAATTAATAATTTTAGATCTTAAAACAATGTTTTTTTGAATATTAGATCTTCTTAAATCTAAGTAACGATATTTAAGTCTGATATCTTCTAGTGCATCAGTAATTTCATCAATTAGAATTGGAGTAGTTTCAGCTTTAGATAAAAGAGAAAACTCTTTTAAAATTATTTCAACATCACCATTTTTAATTTTATTGTTTGGTGATTTTCTTAATTGTACTTGACCATGTATTTTTACTACAGATTCTTTGGGAGTGGAATAGATTTCATTAAAATATTTGTTATTTTCTTCAACTACAACTTGAACTAATCCGTAACGGTCATAAATATCTAGAAAGATTAAACTCCCTAGTTTTCTATTTTTTCTTATTCAACCATTAATGGTAATATTTTTACCAACAGCAGATTTATCTACCATTCCACAATAACGTCAATTAATCATAATTACTTTATATTATCCTTTAAATATTTTACTAAATCATTTGCAGGAATTTCTTTTTGAGTTAAAGACCTTTGGTCTTTAATCAATAATTTGTTTTCTTTATATTCTTTATCCCCAATAATAACAACAAACTTTGCATTGTTATCTTTTGCATATTTAAAATGTTTTTCAATTTTTGTTGAATCAAAATTTGAAATACAAGAAATTTTAGATAATTTCAATAAATTTGAAATCATAAGAGCAGTGAATTTAACCATTTTATCACTAGATAAACAAGCAACACAAACATCAATTGAATCTGGTTTTATTATTTCTTGTTTTTCGGCAGCTAATTGAATTAACATTCTTTCTAATCCAATAGCAAAACCGCAACAAGATAAATCAGTTCCTCCAAGTTCTTTTACAAGATAAGAATATCTGCCTCCGCCGACTAATGTTGGTTGACCCTTTAATGCATCAGAAGTTGAGTTGATTTCAAATACAAAATTAGTGTAATAATCTAGTCCTCTAACTAATGTTTTATCAATAGTAAAATCAACATTTAATCCTTTTAAAACTTTAGTTAATTCATCAAAATATTCAATTTCTTCTTTTGATAGAAAAC
The DNA here is from genome assembly GCA_947176435.1 of uncultured Mycoplasmataceae bacterium. GTDB lineage: Bacteria > Bacillota_I > Bacilli_A > Mycoplasmatales > Mycoplasmoidaceae > Malacoplasma_A. Next base: position 700 of record CAMWQH010000008.1, on the reverse strand, counting down.
TGTCAATTTTCGGAGCTTTTTTAACAAATTCTTTTTTTCCGTCAATCTTGTCATCAAGAATTCTTAACGGATTTGTATTGATTCTTTTTATTGAATCTTCAGTTAATTCTTTTTCGTATTTTTTGAAGTACTTTTTAAGTTCATTAATTCATTTTTTTCTTGATTCAAAATTACCAATATTATTGATTGAAATTGTGTATTGTTTTAAACCCAAAGTTTTAAGACAATTATTAGCAAAAACTAGCATATCAGCATCATCATAAAGGTTGTTTGTACCAACACATTCGATTCCAAACTGGTTAAATTGTCTTAGACGACCACTTTGTGGTCTTTCATAACGAAACATTGGACCAAAATAGTAAGCTTTAATCGGTAATTGCTTAGAGTAAATTAATTTTTCTTCGATTAAAGCTCTAATTACTCCAGCGGTTCCTTCTGGACGTAAAACAACACGACGGTCACCTTTATCTTTAAAGTCGTAGAACTCTTTAGTGACTATATCACTAGAATCACCAACAGATCTAATGAATAAATCTGCATTTTCCATGATTGGAGTAATCATTCTTTTGTATCCGTTTAGCTTGGCTAAATAACTAAAAATATCAGTTAATGTGTTGATATTTTTAGCATCTAAATCAAAACGGTCTTCTGTACCACGAATTTTTGGAAACTTAATCATTGTATTAAAATAATTTTATAT
>CAMWQH010000007.1 GCA_947176435.1 uncultured Mycoplasmataceae bacterium | reverse complement strand
CTTTTTTAGCTCTAGTTAACCCATAAACATTTTCTTTGTTGGAAATTACTAAGCCAATTTTATAAAACTTTGATTTTTTAGAATCATCAATAATAGCTTGTAAATTAGTGCCACCACCAGAGATAAAAATAGCAATATTTTTCATTAGTAATAAACTAATTATAAGTAATATTTATAAGTATTCAAAATTGTTATTTTAACAAAAAAAATAAATAGTAAATTTACTAACAAGATACAGAATTACATCACATTAAAATATTCAAGTGCAAGTTTAGTTAAATCAAGAATAATTGGTAAGGAATTAATAAGAAGAGCAACAAATGGGTTTAATGCGTATTTCGTTGTTGTAGCAAGAGCTTCACGTGCTAGTTTAGCAACTCGCATAGTTTTACTATGCTCAGCAAAAAATGCAGTTTTAATTTTTGAAAATATTGTGCAACGTCTCAAATTTCTAAAAGCATCATCTATACCTCCTGTGATTGATCCTTGAATTTCAATCGAAGTCCCATCTTTAATAATGGTGTTACCTTCTGTAACACATCTTAAATCTTTTGTTAAATCATTTGTAAATTCATCACTTCGAAGAGCCTCTACTAGTTTATCTGGAAGACGAAATTCTTTAGTTATTTGATCTGAATGAAGAAAATTAATAATATTGTTTTTTAATGTATCTCTTGTTTTGTTTCATATTGTACAAACAAATTTTTTTGCAACTTCTTCTGATTGTATAATAGGGTATAAAAATTTAGATGGTAAAAACTTTCCTAAACTTATCATAGTTGGATTTTCTTTACCAAAAAATTCAGCAAGTGAAATTTTTTCTTTTATGATTGTTTCCCTAACATATTTTACAAATGATCCGCCTAAATCACGTTGATTAATAGTTTTAAAAGCGTCTTGATATGCTTGAAGTAGTTGCTCTGCCTGTGTTTGATCAAAATTGTAAAGTATTCCCCTCTCTCATACATTTTTTAATCCAGATGTAAATTCGCCTCCATTACCATTAAAAAATTCTTTAGTAATACTTGAATATTTTTTTAAATCATATGACACAGTATCTCTACCATCAAAACAAGATTGCTTCGTAAACGGATTTGAGGCTTTAACAATATTTATTGTTGCAAGCGAAGTATTAACTGTTTGCTCTGTTTCTTCAAAAAATCGAAGTTGTTCGACCAGTGAAGTTAATTGTTGAACTGAAGATTCAGGAAGTTCTTCTAAAACACTAATGGATGTTGCAAGCAATGTTGGTACACGACTAGCAAATAAAACAGAAGATTCTTTAGTTCCTAAGAAATATTTAGTGTCATTATTGTTGTCAGAATCATTTAATAGACGTTTTTTAAATGAATTATCATTGTCAAATTCAACTTTTGTAAAGTCGATTGGTTTACATGATTCAGAAACAGACATACCATTATTTGTTCAAAAAATTGAAGCGTTTTCTAAACAAACTCTATAATTTTTAAGAAATTCTTCATTATTTGTATATTTAATAAGAATGTCTGCTGCTTTGCCTTTATTAGAGAATGTGGCATTTGATTCAAACAAAGGATTGTAATCTTTTTGAATAAAATCAAATTGATCTGAAAATTCTTGCTTAATTTTTTCAAATGTATTGCGAACAAATATTGTTGCTTCTGAACCATAAACAGAACCAAGAATATTGTTAGATGCTTTTAAATTATCAATAGCTGCTTTTTTATCTTCTATAACTTTTTGTTCTTTTTCAATACCATCTACAAGTGCATAAGTTGTAGCAATTAATGCTGCAATAGCAAGTAGAGCAAAAACAGCAGTAGCTGCACTAAGAGCAGATACAAATTGCAAAGTCGCAATAACGGTATAATATGCTGTTAAAATTACATTTAAAGAAAGAGCAACAGAGGATAAAACAACATATCCCATATGTCAATCTAATTGATTTTTAGTAATTTTAATTGCAGCATTTAGATTTTTTTGTTCTTGTTCTTCTCCTTTAAATAATTTACCTAGGTTGAACAACATATCCATGCTTTTATACATGTCTTGACTATATTCAATTTTTGCTTTTAATTCTTGACTTATATCAAATTGAACATTAATTTCGTCTACTGTTCGAGAATTGTCTAAAACAAAAGGTAGATAAGATGTAACAAAAATTTCTGTTGTACTATTAGTGTTTTCGTTAGACTCGATTGTGTCTACATAGCCACATTTTAATGTCATTGTGTATACATTTGAATCAACTATTGTAGGAATTAAAGCAAATTGTTGATTTAAATGTAAATTGTCATCTAATGAATCTACAGGAAACTTTACTTCTTCAGGTAAGACATTTTCAATATTACTTCCAGTAATGTAAAAAGGATTTTTTTCAAAATCATAAACATCTCCAGTGTAATCAGCTAAAATTTGATCAAGTTTTTTTCTTTTGTTTTTAGTTCCGTCAAAATAAGCATTATTTGAGTTTAGTGAAAAATCTTGAATCAAAGAAAAATCGGTTTGTTGGTTGTTGTAGTAGATGTTTTTAGAAATATTTTGAATTAAGTCAATGTAATTAGAATTAATGTCAATGGTTATTTCTAAGTCACCTTGTGTATCATCTTTTGCAGATTCTAAAGATCCGTCTTTTGTGTCTCATAAAATTGATTTTTCACCATTAGAATTAGTGTATCCAACTCCTTTAGTAAAAACAATTTTACATTGATGAGAATCTGTTGTATCATTTATTGATTTTATTGCAAGTTCAAGAGCATATCCAGGAAGAAATTCTCCAACTCCATATGTACAATAGGCGGATTGTAAAGATGAAAGTGATTGAGTATATGAACACAAACCAAGAGCAATTGGATCATATTCACTATTAGTATTAGCGCAAATTTCATCAGGTGTAATATTAAAACCATAATATTCTGCTTCGGCATAGTCAGCACCATAAACAGTGTCATAGTTGTACGTTAAAAGATATTGTAACAAACTCTCAGGAACAACATCACCGACTGAAAGTGCTTCAATTTTTGAATCGGGTGTAGTTTTACCATCGGTTGTATAGTCTGAGTAATATCTTAAAAAATCTGCAGAAGCATCCTTTACTTGTAATTGTTTATCATTAAATAATACTTGTTCAAACTTTAATGCAGCTTGAAGTTTAGCATTAATTCTTGCTTGATAGTGATCAACACCTGGCGACATTTGATCAAAACTTTCATCATCAACTAATGCAAAAGAAAGTTCGGCTTGTCCATCAAGGTTTTGCATTGCTTCGTTTCCTATATTAGAATATGATGATAATAAAATTTGTTTTAATTCTTCTGCTTGTTCATAAGAAATTCCATCTTCGTTTTTATAACCTTGAACATAATTGTCAATAAACAGTGGTGTTGAATAATTTTTAAATTCATCAAAGTCTACAACATCAATACCAACTTTGTTATTTTCTTCTTTAACTTTTTGATATCATTCTTGAAGTCCTTTAGAATCCAAATCATTAGTTGGTGTAACATTGTGTAAGTATGTACCTACAATGTTTTGAACTTGAGGATTGTTTTCAGAACAAGAAGCACCTGCAAATAATAATTTATATGTAAGCTTTGTTTTACTTATATTAATATAATCATTTACCCTTTTTAGGGTGATATTTGTGCCGTCAGTTCCTGAATCATCAGAAGCAAATTTTTTATTATACAAAGAATTAGCGAAAGAAAAATATTCATTCCGTGATATATTTTGTAAATTTGTTAAAAAAGATTTCTTACTACAAGAAGAAATGGTAGGAACAATACCTCCAATAGTTAGTGCTCCTAATAAAAAAAACTTCAAATGTTTATATTTAGATTTCATACCTTCTCCCAACTTTAATTGTGTATTATATACAATAGATGTTTAATATTTATAAACATTAAACATCTGTACAAAATTATAAAGCATTTTGCTTTTGACTTACCATTATAATTTATAAAGTAATGAAAGCAACCCAACATCATTACCTAAGTCGGGTTAATTAATTAGTTTTTAATTACTAAAATCATTAAATAATTTTATTGTCTTTTTTGTATTTTATAGGTTTTGTAATTTCAAACAAACAGATGATTACAAAAACTAGTAAATAAAGTAAACGAGTTTCTTTTTTTGGTTTAACTAATACCAAACTTAATACTATTAAAATATATTTATTTTATATGTCTTGTGTATTTTATGATATCGTAAATAAAAAAATCCAGCATTTGTAGTTTTAAAAATAAGAATGTTATTGCATTTTAGATATAAATCTAATTGCTGATGGACACATTGTTGTAATTAGCAAAAAACATTATGCTAATTTAAGAGAATGCCCAGATGAAGTTTTATTGAATATGATTAAACTTTCTAAAAAAGTGGAAAACAAGATTGCAGAATCTAAATTAAAACCTTGAGGGTTTAATTATTTATCAAATCATCAAAAAATAGCAGGCCAAAAAATTATGCATGTTCATTTTCATGTAATACCAAAATACGGTAAACATGAAGGATTCAAATTTGGTATTGGTACACACTTAGACTAAGTTAAAAAAATCTATGAATTACTAAATAAAAAGTAATTGTTATTTTTTAATTTCTTTTCAATATTTATCAAGTTTTTGTTCGTTTATAGAGTATTTACTAGTTTGTAATATTTCTTATTCTTTAATTCTTTAGGTAAATAATTTTGTTTAACTCAAGCGTTGTTATAGTGATGTGAATAATATTTATATCTAGTTCTTCCTAATTTACTAGCAGATTTGTATGATTGATCATTGATGTGTGCAGGAATGTTATATGCTTTACCATTTTGAATATCTTGAAATGCTGAATCAATTGCCATATATGCTGAATTTGATTTTTGAGACAAACATATTTCAATAATAATAGTAGTGAAGATTTGTCTGTATTTAACAAACGAGATTGACCATTACTTGATGAATTGATTTAAGCCTTAATAATGTTTGAAAGCAAGTCTTTCATTTTAAAATTATACAACATCAAGAGATTCTAAAATTGTGTTTATAAGATCAAGTAGTGTAGGTATTGCCAAAAGTAATACTTGCATTCCTGGGGATAGTGAAAGGTTAAATTTTGAAAGACTTTTTACGCCTGATCTTGCCATTTCTACATTATCGAGTTTTTTATAAAATTTATTTACTTTATTTTCAAATTCCTCAGTGCCAATAAGTGCTTTAGCATTCGTAAGTTCTTCACTTTTACCAATAATTAAAAAACGTTGAAGTCCTTCTTCTATATAATTAAATCTCTCAACATCATTAACAATGGCCTTTCTAAATCCATCAAAATTTTTACAATATCTAACGCCAAAATAGGATGCGTCTTTTGATTCATCTGATAATAATTTTACAAAATCCCTTTTTGCAATAGATGTGGTCCTTTTAACGATTGCTTGGTGTAAGTTTAAATAATTTTTGTCACAATCAGTTATATAACATTTTATTGAGTCAGTTATTATGGATTCAGCAATCGTTTTCCTTGTTACATTATCCATTATTGTCAAACATCTAGGTTGAAAAATATCTTTAACATTTATAGAGTTTCTTTCACAAATATTTAAAAGATTCGTCTCAAATTCTGGCCATCAATTTGATTTTCCAATATCATTAAATGCTAGTCTGCATTGTTGAAGTAATTCTTCACAATCAGTATTTAAAATTATTTGGTCTCAAAGTTTATTGGTATCGCTGAAAAACAAGTCATAATTACTATAATAATTTTTGCAAGATTCAAAATATTTTTCAATAAACCCTGATTCACGAAAACCAGCGGTAGCAGTTCTATTATCAAACGGATTTTGTGCAAGAGGTACCATTGCACGATTAAAAAAAGTTATAATTTCTGAGTTAAAAACATCATAATAATTAAATGGGAATGATTTTGAAAAATCATTAATTGCTAAATTAATGTATTTTGAAACACGAGACGACATTTTTTCAATGATAGAAGTGATAGCAGGTAATGAATCTATAAGAAAAGATGATACTTCTTCTATAAGGGCTAAAGTTGATTTGTATAATTTATTAACTTGTTCATCAGCAGAACTGTTAATTTTAATGATGAATGTTTTTTTAGAAAGCAAAGTTATATTATCACCACCATCAATAACTTTACTAAAATCAATTGGCTTTAAAACGTCCTCAATATGTTGTAAATCGTATGTAGATATATCCATTTTGTGCAAAACACCAATAAGAGTGTTAAGAAAATCTTCATTGTTTGTAAAATCTATAATTATTTCAGCTGCTTTTTTCTTGTTTCCAAAAGAAGCATATGAATCAAATAAAGGATTGTAATCTTTCTTAATTTCAGAAAATGCATCATATATTTTATCATTCATCTCATTAAAAACAGCAGAAACACTATTGCCACTTGATGATAATGAACCATGAAACGGAGTTAGCTTGTTTTGATATAGTGATTTTTCTTTAATAATTTCTGATTCAGATTTGATTACAGAATAAAGAGCTGACGTATTAGCAGCTAAACCAGCAATTGCTAAAATTAATCATCCAGTAGTTATAATCCCTCCAGCCAGAGAAAAAACACTTCCATATTGTAAAACAGCTAAAGCAACATAGTATATTGATAAGGCTTCATTAATTGCTAGAAAAAAAACAGAAGATGTTAGATAAGTTACATGCCAAAGTATTTGCAATGTTAGAGTATTAGATATTTTGTCAAGATCACTTGATGCGTCATCTTTTGTTTTAGCGTTCTTAAAAAAGCTGCGTTGTCCATCAACTAAGCTCATCAAAGAATAAATTGTTTTTGCGTAATTTATCTTAGTTTTAAGATCGTTGCTTATATCAAATTGAACCGTAATTTTATCGTAATTTTGACCGTTAATTAAAAATTTATTATAGTTAGCAACAAATATCTTTTGCTGTTTATTTCCGTTGTTATCAATGTAATCTATTTTATCAATGTATCCACACATTAAATCCATTGTGTAAGTGTTTGAATTCACAAGAGTAGGAATTAAAGCAAATTGTTGATTACTATGCAACAAATCATCAAATGAATTAACAGGAAATTTTGTTTCACTAGGTAAAACATTTTGAATATCGCTACCTGTAATATAAAATGGTTTAGTATCGAAATGATCGTAAGTATTTTCGGTGTAATTTGCTAATATTTCATCTAATTTTTTTCTTGTATTTTTTGTAGAATCAAAATATCCACCGTTTTTAGACAATGATATGTCAGTGACTGCAGAAAAATCTACTCCATTTCTGTCTAGATTAGAATAATAAACATTTGAAGAAATATTTTTAATTAAATCTGAATATTCATTGCCAATTTCTACATTAATGGTTACATCGCCTTGTGTATCATCTTTTGCAGATTCTAAAGTTCCGTCTTTTGTATCTCATAATATATGTTCTTGATTATCAGAATCAGTGTATCCAACTCCTTTGGTTAAAACCATTTTACAAATGTGTGAATCGGTTGTATCATCGATTGATTTAATTGCAAGTTTAAGGGTATATCCAGGAACAAATTCTCCCAAACCATATGTACAATAAGCAGATTGTAAAGATGAAAGTGGTTGAGTATATGAACACAAACCAAGAGCGATTGGATCATATTCACTATTAGTATTCGCGCAAATTTCATTAGGTGTAATATCAAACCCATAATATTCTGCTTCAGCATAATCTGCACCATAAACTGTGTCATAATTGTAAGTTATAAGATATTGTAATAGCTCTTCAGGAATAATATCACCAACAGATAGAGCTTTAATTTTAGGGTTTGGTGTTGTTAAACCATCAGTTGTGTAATCAGAATAATATTTTAAAAATTCAGCTGATGATGATGTTGTTGTTTGAAATTTATCATCATCAAATAGAGATTGCTCATATTTTAACGCAGATGCTAATTTCGAATTAACTACAGCAGTTCTATGGTCAACCTCTGGAGACATTTGATCAAAACCTTGAGTGTTGGCAATTTCAAATGACAGGTCTAATTGATTGTCAAGATTTTCTCTTGCATTATTTGTTGCTTCACTTATATTAGATAATAAAATAGTTTTTAAAGATTCTACTTCACTGTCTGTATGATCATCCAATTTAAATGTATCTAAATAAGAATCAACAAGAGAAATTGCATCATAGTTCTTGAATTCATTGTAGTCAACAACATCTATACCAACTTTTTTATTTTCCTCTTTAACTTTCAAGTATTGCTCTTGAAGTCCTTTAGAATTCAAATCATTAGTTGGTGTAACATTGTGTAAGTATGTACCTACAATGTTTTGAACTTGAGGATTGTTTTCAGAACAAGAAGCACCTGCAAATAATAATTTATATGCAAGCTTTGTTTTACTAATATCAATAAATTCGTTTAATCTTTTTAAAGTAATATCGGTCGGATCAACTGTGTCATCAGATGCAAAACGAGAATCATATAAAGAATTTCTAAAAGATTTCTTTTCCCTTCCACTAATGAATTGTGTTTTGTCATAATTTTTTAAAGAACTTTTATATGAGTCAATAGTAGGGAAAATCATACCAACTGCAAAAGTTGATATAGACAATATAGAAAATAATATTTTTTTAAATTTCATAGTTATTTGGAATAAGGCACGTCTGTTTTGTAAAACTCAAATAATGGTTTTATATTAGAATCTGGATTGGTAATAGGAAATTCTCTTTCTCCAATAGCATTAATATATTTAAATTTTAAAGTAAAAGATTCTTTTTGTCTGTAAGTATATATTCAACCATAAATTGGATTGAAGCCACCATCTTTATATTTCCAATTTTGAGAAATATCTATATGATCTAAAACAGTACCATTTTTTTGATTTGAATTTTGAATTTTTTCAATAACTTGAGGGTTTCATTCATCTAAAAGATAATTGTCTGTTCAATCATTCATCATAAAACCTTGTTCTTTTTTTCCGGTACATACAATGTCATCTGGTTGCAAAACAAGCTTGTCCCTATTTGATAGATTTGCAGATGATAATCAAACGTTTTTATCATATTCAGGCATTAATTCATTAAATATGTTGTAAAAATTTAAATCAGAAGGAAAAATTTCATAACTATCAGAAACATTTATTGATGACATTTCCCTTTCATTGGCAAACTCTATTTTAGAAATGTTAGGATAATCTAAATCTGATAACATTTTTTGAGAAGAAATTGTAGAAGATTGTATAGAGTTTTGATAAAAATATATTATACCTATATCGGTATTATCTAAATCATCATAATCCGTATAGGAATCAAATAAATTAAAAGATGTTTTAAAGGTAATATTATTAAAATTTTGAAGTTTATACTGAGCAGGAGTTTTTTGTTGAACATTCCCTAAATCTTTATAAAAAATGAAGTTTTTTAAATCAACATTGTATATTTCTGAATGTGCTTGTAACATAATAGTGTTTGTACTCATAGGAAAACTTTTGTAAGAATGAGTTTCGAAATCATAATAAGGATCATCATTGTCTTGTTCTAAAATTGTAGATCCAATGTCTTGAACATAATCATTTTGTGACAAATTAAGAAAAAAAGGAACATAAGAATAGTTATTATCTAAGTCAAGATTAACAAGCTTTTCACCAGATGGTGTTCTTTTAGTGTGAATATTAAGAGGAAATTCACCTTTTAAGTTTGTTTGAAATTGAGTATTTTCAGGATTATATAAACCAATTTCAATAGAGTTAATAAGTTTTTGCCCTGGATGATCAGATGAAGAAGAATCATCCATCATTTCATATAAAGTAGCACAATTATTATGTTTTTTAAGATATGAATTAACAACGCTTACATCAGTTAATTTAAGAGATAAAAACAATGAACCTGTATCTAATGATGTTGTTAAAAAATCATCTTGATTGGTTTTTACAAATTTTACATCACCTAATTTAAATAAAGGATTAGATACTCAACCTGTCCCATATGTTTCTAAATCATCATTTTGAATTAAATTGTAATCTAAAACTTTTGTTACATTTGCAGTGGTGGTTGTTGCTTGCAAAAATCCAATAAAAGATATTGAAAAAATATTTAGAACCAAGCTAGATGATAAAATTCTTTTTTTTATTTTCATTACAGACTCCTTTATACACTTTCTTATATATATAATATGTGTTATTATACATATTATCTTGCAAAAATCCAATAAAAAATATTAAAAAAATGTAGACTAACAGGGAATATGTCGTTATTCATCTAACAGGGAATATGTCGTAACATGATAACGAATTTTGAAATACATAAAATATTTATGTAAGTTTTTATATAATGGAACTATATAAAATTATGAATTACAATTCAAGAAAACTAAATGAAATAGCTAGATCAAGTCTTTCAAAAGATGAATATCTTGATAAGATAATAGATAGAGCAAAAACAAGTTCTAAAAAAAGAGCTGAAAAATATAGATCTCTCAGCTGCAGAGTTCATGAATCGAAGGCAAAAGAATTTAATGATATATGTAAAAGAATATTAGGCTTATCTAGTTCTAATAAACTTTTTATGGCATTAGTGGATGAAATTTTAGAGAGATATGGAAAAAACAATAAATATTAGTTATTAAAAGTAGATTCATTTTAATCACTTTCTAGCTTGAATGAAATACATTTTTTTCTTAAAAAAACATATTATGCAGCAAAGCAAAGAGTTAATACGCGGACATATAGCAAATAGTGAATTTGAACACATTAAAGTTATCTATTTGAAGAAAAGCAATAGAGAATACGAACAACAAGACTTTAATAATCTTGAAGGATTTACTGAATGATATAAGAAACAAGATTTTAATTTATATCCGACTATTTTTGGGTCAGAACAATATCATTACAAAATAGAAATATTTTGTAGTTGAGAAACTAAGGAATATTTAGAAAATAATTTTGAATTTTCTAATATTTTGTCTAGTTGTTGAGTATGTGAAAATATTCCTATATCGACGAATATACCTAATTCTGATTAAATGAAAAAACTTAATATTTCAATAAAAAATAAAATAGAAAATATGAGAATCGCAGAATTTCCTTCTTTGTTGAAAAATGATATTAAAGATTTATATACAAATAAATATTTAAATGGAATTTTAGATTTTGTTTTAAAAATGAACAAAATTGAAAAAGAAATTGAAAATAATAAAGACAATAAAAATTTAATTTTGATTTTATTAGATAGTTGGGTTGTTAAATTTTACGAAATTTGCCACAATCCGCCAAAAAGTGATCACATATTTCTTTATAAATGTAATATTTTTTATAAAAAACATCTTCCTGAATTATCTAAATT
>CAMWQH010000006.1 GCA_947176435.1 uncultured Mycoplasmataceae bacterium | reverse complement strand
TGTGTGTGTGTGTGTAATTTTATATATATTATATATAGTGAAAAATATATAAACAACCCGGGGGAAAAATGTCAAACAATACTCAAAAACAAATAAAATTTTCTAACTTATCATCACGTAGAGATTATTCTAAAATCAACGTTGATTTTGAAGAACCTGATCTACTTGAAATTCAAAGAAAGAGTTATAACCGTTTCTTAGAAACCGAACTTGAAGAAGTTGTAAAAAATTACTTTCCTGTAAAACATGCTAAAAATAACAAATACCAAGTTATTTACAACGGTATGAAATTTGCTAAACCTTTGAGAAACGAAGAACAAGCGAGAAACGAAGGTAAATCTTATGAAAAAGCTTTATACGTTGATTTATCACTTGTAAACAACGAAACTGGTGAAATTAAGCGTGCTAAAAAATCAAAGAAAAACAACTGTGAAGGTGTTTTCTTTGCTAACATTCCAGTAATGACTTCAAAAGGTACATTCATAATTAACGGTATTGAAAAATTTGTTATTTCACAAATTGTTAGATCTCCAGGCGCTTATATTTTATCTAAATCACAAATTAAGTTAAACACTAAGAAAAAAGTTAATCAAGGTTACATCTGTGAAGTATTACCATCTCGTGGTACTTTAATGAACTTCTGAATTGATGAACATGACAACACAGTTAAAGCAACTATGAGAAACTCATTAGGAGACAACGCTCCTACTTTCCCAGTTACTCAATTGCTAAAAGCTTTTGGTATGACTCAAGATGAAATTCGTCGCATTTTTAAAGATGACAACTACATCTTAAATACTTTATTCTCTGAAACATACAATCATGACACTATTCTTGACGATTTTGAAATTATTACTTTTAGAAAATTAATTAACACTAACGTTGCAAATAAATCAAGCAAAATCACTGCATACGGTTCACCAATTGACAATAAATTAAAAGAAGCAATCACTAAATACGAAGCTGAAAAAGTTGAAACTGCTCAAGTTCGTCAGAACTATGAAGAGCTATTTGAACGTTACAACACTGAAGGTTCTGGCATCAAAAAATCTGAAGTTGAAAAACTTTTAAATTTTTTAAACGCTCATGAACGTAACTTACGATTATTGCTAGATACAATCATTACCGAAAAGGCCGCAAAAGACTTAATTGGTTTGTTGTCAATTTCTACTCGTTCAGTTGAAGCTTATGCATCAAGTGCTACAAATCAAATTTCTTACCAAGACGTTCTTGCTAACCACTTCATGATTAATCGTCAATACGATTTAACAAGTGCAGGTAGATACAAACTTTCTAGAAAATTAAGAGTTTCTGAGCGTTTATATCACCGTGTATTAGCTGAAGACTTACTGGACAATAAAGGAAAGGTTGTTTTAAAGAAAGACACTTTGATTAACAAAGAAGAATTAGATATCATTAAACATCACTTAAGTAATGGTACCCTTAAAGTTTTAGATGAAGTTGTTTTAAACAATGAAGTTGCTTGTGAAAAGAAACAACCAAAATTGATTGAAACAATCTGTGTTTATACTGATAACGATCAAAATGAAATTTACACACCAATCATTGGTTATCATGGTGAAATTAAATCTAATGCTTTAACTATTGTTGATTTTGTTTCAATCATCTCATATACAATCAACTTACCTCATGATATTGGTTCTTACGATGACATTGATCATTTAGGTAACAAACGTTTACGTTTGATTCACGAACAATTAAAATCAAAATTACAAATCGGAATGACTCGTGTTGAAAAACATATTAAAGATAAACTAGCTTCTATTTCTGTTGCTACTGCAAACGATGAACAACAAGCTAAAATGGCTGCTAAAACAACCATCAAATCAATTGTTAACACTAAAGCATTCCAGTTAATGGTTAAGAACTTCTTTAACTCTTACCAATTGACTCAATTTATTGATCAACAAAATCCATTATCTGAGTTAACTAACAAACGTAGAATTTCTGCAATGGGTGATGGTGGTATTTCTCGTGAAGACCCAAACTTAAACATCCGTGATGTTCACTATTCTCACTATGGAAGAATCTGTCCAATAGAAACTCCAGAAGGTATGAATATTGGTTTGATTATGTCTTTAGCTGCATTTACTAAAGTTGATCCAAATGGTTTCTTAATCTCTCCATACCATAGAGTAATTAAAGGCGTTGTTCAAAAAGAAGTTGAATGATTAACTGCTTTAAGAGAAGATGAATACGTAATTGCTGAATCATCAACTAAATGTGATGAAAAAGGTAAAATTCTTGATAAGCAAGTAGTTGCAAGATACCGTTCATCTCAAGAATTGTATGATGCAGACAAAATTGACTACATTGACATTTCTCCAAGACAAGTAGTTTCTATTGCAACTGGATGTATTCCATTTCTTGAACATGACGATACTGCTCGTGCATTAATGGGTGCAAACATGCAACGTCAAGCCGTTCCGTTATTACATCCTTATGCTCCAATCGTAGGTACAGGTAATGAATATAAAATTGCTCACGACTCTGGTATCACAGTTACAGCTAACCATGATGGTATAGTTAACTACGTTGATGGTAACAGAATTACCATTGAAACTGAAGGTGGTACTAAGGAAAACTACAAATTAGTTAAGTATCGTAAATCTAACCAAGACACTTGCATTAACCAATCTCCATTAGTTAAAGTTGGTCAAAAAGTTAAAGCTGGTGAAACCCTTGCAGATGGTCCAGCAATGCATAATGGTGAATTAGCTTTGGGACGTAACCCATTAGTTGCTTTCATGACTTGAAATGGTTATAACTTCGAAGATGCTGTTATTATTTCTGAAAGATTAGTTAAAGAAGATGTATATACATCCATTAGTATTGAAGAACACACAATTAAGTGTTTAAGAACCAAGAACGGTGATGAAGAAATTACAAGAGAATTACCAAACGTTTCTGATGACTCTAAACGTTACTTAGATGAAAATGGTATTATTACAGTTGGTGCTGAAGTTAAAGAAGGTGATATCTTAGTTGGTAAAGTTTCTCCAAAAGGTCAAACCGAATTTACAGCTGAAGAAAAATTATTACAAGCAATTTTTGGTAACAAAACAAAGAACTTCCGTGATTCTTCATTGAAAGTTCCTCATGGTGGTGAAGGTACAGTTGCTAAGGTACAAAGATTTTCAATCTTTAACAACGACGAATTAGATGATGATGTAATTGAATTAATCAAGGTTTACATAGTTCAAAAACGTAAATTACAA
Source organism: uncultured Mycoplasmataceae bacterium (assembly GCA_947176435.1). Classification (GTDB taxonomy): domain Bacteria; phylum Bacillota_I; class Bacilli_A; order Mycoplasmatales; family Mycoplasmoidaceae; genus Malacoplasma_A. The sequence goes on along the minus strand of CAMWQH010000006.1, from coordinate 9,111 downwards.
ATTGGTGATAAAATGTCAGGTCGTCACGGTAACAAAGGTATTGTTTCAATTGTTGTTCCAGTGGAAGATATGCCATATTTAGAAGATGGTACACCATTAGATATTTTATTAAACCCATTAGGTGTTCCAAGTCGTATGAACATTGGTCAAATCTTTGAAATTCACTTAGGTTATGCAATGAGACAAATTGCTATGAAAAAAGCCATTGAATTTGCAGTTAACAAAACTTCAATTAATCAGGTAATGTGTGAATTAGGTTTGGAAGAACCTAAAGCTAAAGCTTTAATGTCTGCAATTAATGCTTATGTTAAAAAGCAAGAAATTAATCCTGAAAAAGCTGCTGACAAAATCACTAATGCACAATTATTAACTATTTTAAAATCTATTGGCTTATCTGTAGAAGATCTTAACTATAAAGCATCTACTCCGGTATTTGCTGGTGCTGATATTAATGATATTAAAGACGCATACAAAGAAGTTGGTATTAATGTAGATAAAACATTAGGCAAGTTCCAATTATATGATGGTAAAACCGGTGAACCATTTGATGCTAAAACAACAGTTGGTGTTATGTATATGATGAAACTAGACCACATGGTTGATGATAAAGTTCATGCACGTGCAGTCGGTCCTTACTCCAAGATTACTCAACAACCACTTGGTGGTAAATCACAAAATGGTGGTCAAAGATTTGGTGAAATGGAAGTTTGAGCACTTGAAGCATATGGTGCTGCTTACAACTTACAAGAATTATTAACAATTAAATCTGATGACGTTAAGGGTAGAAACTTAACATATACTGCAATTGTTAAGGGTAAAACATTCCCAACTCCATCATTACCTGAATCATTCAAATTATTAACAAAACAATTACAAGGTTTATGCTTACATATTAATGTAATTAAGGAAGACGGTTCTGTTGAAGACATCAACGACTTTACTTCAGTAATCTCTGATCAAGAATTAAAAGACACAATTCAATCAGAAGAAACAGTTACATTAACTTCAACTGAAGATAATGACTCAAGCAGTTTTGAACAAAACTTTTAATTAGGAGGGTAAAAAATTATGTCAAATTCATCAAAAATTAAATCATTACAATTATCGATTGCTTCACCTGAACAAATTCTTAGTTGATCTCATGGAGAAGTTAAGAAGTCTGAAACAATTAACTATAAAACTTTAAAACCTGAACCTGAAGGTTTATTCGACGAAGCTATTTTTGGTCCCGTTAAAGACTATGAATGTGCTTGTGGAAAATATAAAAAGGTTAAGTATCGTGGAAAGAAGTGTGAAAAATGTGGTGTTGAAATCATCGAATCTATCGTTCGTAGAGAACGTATGGGTCACATTAAGCTTGCTGCTCCAGTAGCTCATATTTGATTTGCAAAAGAATCTCCAAACCCTTCTAAAATTTCTTTATTATTAGATATTCCCTACAAAGAAATTGAACAAATCATTTACTTTGTAAATTACATCATTCTTGATGCTGGAAACTCTAAAGTTTTCAAAGTTAAAGAAGTAATTGACTTAAACGATCAAAAAACAAGTAAGATCAACCGTGGTAAATTACGTACAGTATTAAGCCAAATTAAAGAAAAATTAGATCCAAAATCTGCTGATGCAATTAGAGCTGAAAGTTACTACAACAGTTTAAAAGATAATTCATTACCTTTTTCTATTGAAGACGTTTTCAACTTAATTCATAGACACACTGGAATTAGATTTGGTATTGGTGCTGAAGCAATTCAAGAATTGCTTAAGAATATTGATTTACAAAACGAAAAGAAACGCATTGAAAAAGAATTAGGACGTTACGAAACAACTAATGTTCGTTTTAGAAAATTAATGCGTAGATTAGAAGTAATCAACTGATTCATTGATTCAAACAACAAACCTGAATGAATGATTTTAACAGTTGTACCTGTTACTCCTCCTGACACTCGTCCAATTATTCAATTAGAAGGTGGTAAATTCACTACAAGTGATATCAACAATTTCTATCGTAAAATAATCATCCGTAATGATCGTTTACGTAGAATTATTGAATTAAATGCTCCAACTATTATTCTTAACAACGAAAAACGTATGTTACAAGAAGCAGTTGATGCACTATTTGATAATGCTGCAAGAAATAAACATACAATGGCAAAAGATAAACGTCCATTGAAATCATTATCAGACCATTTAAAAGGTAAACAAGGTTTATTTAGACAAAACTTATTAGGTAAACGTGTTGATTATTCTGGTCGTAGTGTTATCGTTGTTGGTCCTGAATTAAAAATGTATGAAGCAGGTATTCCTTCAACAATGATTTTAAGTTTATTCAAACCATTCATTATTCATGAATTGATTAAAAAATATGATGACTTTGGTAATGAAATTAAGCCAATTGCTTCAAATATTAAATCTGCTGAAAGAATGATCTTAAAGCAAGAAAATATCATTTGACCAGTTGTTCAAAAAGTTATTAAGCAACGTCCAATCTTATTAAACCGTGCACCTACACTTCATAGATTAGGTATTCAAGCTTTTGAACCTAAGATGATTGATGGTAAGGCAATTAGATTGCACCCATTAGTTACAACTGCATTTAACGCAGATTTCGACGGTGACCAAATGGCCGTTCATGTTCCTTTATCAAAAGAAGCAGTTCAAGAAGCACGTGAAACATTATTGGCTTCATGACATATTTTAGGTCCTAAGGATGGTAAACCTATTATCGTGCCTACTCAAGATATGATTTTAGGTACTTACTACCTATCACAAGAATTTAAAGATGAAAATGGTGAAGGTGTTATCTTCTCTTCAATTGATGAAGCTATTAAATCTTATGAATTAAAGAAAGTTTCTCCTCATGCTATTATTGGTATTAGTACTTCTGCATTCCCATCTAAAAAATGACCTAAAAAAGGTATCTTAATTACAACAATCGGTAAGATTATTTTCAACTTAGCATTCCCAGAAGATGCAATGTACGTTAACGTACCTGCTGGTATGGGTTCATTTGATAATGAAGATGTCATTGAATCCGGAAATGATGTAAGACAAGTTATTACTAACTGAACTCCTAAGAAACCATTTACAAAGAAAACATTACAAAAGAACATTACATACTTACACAACAACTATCCTGTAGAAGTTGTTGCTAAAACAATGGATAAAGTTAAAGCAAATGGTTTTAAATACTCAACTATTTCTGCTGCTACTGTATCTGCATTTGATTTACCTATTTATAAGAATAAAGGTCAATACTTCGGTGATGCTGAAAAGCAAGTAACTCGTTTAAAATACCAATTCCAAAAAGGTTTATTAACTGATGATGAACGTTATAAAAAAGTTATTGGTTTATGAAACGGTGTTAAAGACAAAGTTACAAAAGACGTTGAAGGAATTATGAAAGATCCTTCAAATGCTAGAAATTCTGTTGTTATTATGGCAGACTCTGGTGCTCGTGGTAACGTTTCACAATTTACCCAATTATTAGGTATGCGTGGTTTAATGTCAAAATCATTTAACTATGACCAAAAGAATAAAAACCGTACAATTCGTGATACAATCGAAGTTCCTATTAAACACTCATTCTTGGAAGGATTAAGTATTTCAGAATATTTCAACTCTTCATACGGTGCTCGTAAGGGTATGGCAGATACTGCAATGAAAACATCTAAGTCAGGTTATATGACTCGTAAGTTAGTTGATGCCGTTCAAGAAATCACAATTACTGAAGAAGATTGTGGTACAACTAAAGGTTTAGTTGTTGAAGCAATTAGAGATACTAAAGACCAATCAGTTATTGAATCTTTAGCTAGTCGTATTGCAAATAGATTTGCAATGAGTGATATCTATGATCCAAAGACAAATGAAGTATTAGTTCGTAGAAACGAAATTATTTCTTCAGCTATGGCTGAAAAAATTGAATCTCTAGGTATTAAGCAAGTTGAAATTCGTTCAGTAATGCATTGTAAATGCAAAAACGGTGTTTGTCAAAAATGTTTTGGTAATGACTTAACAACTAATCAACCAATTACTATTAACACAGCAATCGGTGTAATTGCTGCTCAATCAATCGGTGAACCTGGTACACAATTAACCATGAGAACATTCCATACAGGTGGTGCTGCTGGTGAAGGTAACATCGCTCAAGGTTTTGAACGTTTAAAACAAATCTTTGATATGATTCCTCCAAAGGAATGAGAAAAAGCTACAATCAGCCACATCAATGGTAAAGTTGATGAAATTAAGTTAACTGATGATGGTTATCAAGTAACAATTAAGAACACAATCATTAATGATTCTGAAACTTATGTTGTTCCATTTAACTCTATCTTTAGAGTTAAAGTTGGTGATACAGTTAAACCCGGTGATAAGATTACTGATGGTTCAATTGACATTAACGAATTATTACAAGTTGCAGGTATTGCAGCTGCTCGTGACTACATGTTAAAAGAAGTTCAAAAAGTTTACCGTATTCAAGGTATTGAAATTTCTGATAAATATGTAGAAATTATCTTACGTCAAATGACTAACAAAGTTAAAGTTCTTAACCGTGGAGATTCTAACTTCTTCATTGGTCAAGTTATTGACATTAACACATTCACTCAAGCTAACATTGAATTGATTAGTAATGGTCAAACTCCAATTACTGCATCAAACTTGATTTTTGGTCTTGAAATCGTTCCATCAAAAGTTGATTCATTCTTATCAGCTGCTTCATTCCAAGATACAAAGAAAATCTTGATTGACGCTTCAGCAAGAAGTCAAATCGATTCATTACATGGTTTAAAAGAAAATGTAATGCTTGGAAACTTGATTCCAGCTGGTAGTGGATTAGCTAACAAAGAAGAAATGATGGCTGACGGACAAAAAATGTATAAAAAAGAATATTAAATAATATAATTTAAGATACTTCATTTAAGGAGATAGGTGATGCAAAAAACAACAATGTTAAAAAAAGAACAAGCAAAATCAGCACGTAAGTGATTCGAAATCGACGCTACTGGTGTTGTTTTGGGCAAGTTATCTGTTGAAGTCGCAAACATTTTGCGTGGTAAAAACAAGCCAAACTTTACACCTAATGTTGATTGCGGAGACTACGTTATTGTAAGAAACGCAAGCAAGGTTGTTCTTACTGGAAACAAAGCACAAAAAGAAAAATGATACACTCATTCACAATATATTGGTGGATTAAGAACAAGAACTGGTAAGCAAATGATCGAAGAATACTCAGTTGAATTAATTACAACTGCAGTTAAAGGAATGCTTCCTAAAAATCGTTTAGCTAAACAAATTCTTTCTAAATTAACTGTATATCCTGATATGGGTATTGCTCACGAAGCACAAAAACCAATAAAATTAGATTTGAAAGGTAAAAAATAATGGAAAAAGTTTCATACAAAGGATTAGGTAGAAGAAAGACTTCTGTTGCTAAGGTAATATTAACACCTGGTACTGGTAAGATTTTGATTAACTCAAAAACTCCAGAAGAATACTTTCCTAATGCATTAGTAATTAAGGATATGAAACAACCATTAGAAATTACTAACACTACTAAAGAATTTGATATCAATGTTAAAGTTTCAGGTGGTGGTTTCAATGGTCAAGCGGGTGCCATTAGATTAGGTATTGCTCGTGCTTTAGTTGAAGCAAATGCTGAATCTAAAACAGCATTAAAGAAAAAGAAAATGATGACACGTGACTCTCGTGCTAAAGAACGTAAGAAATACGGTAAATACGGTGCACGTAGAAGTCCACAATTTACAAAACGTTAATTTCTTTTTCGTTTTTGGGAGTATAGCTCAGTTGGTTAGAGCACACCCCTGATAAGGGTGAGGTCGCTGGTTCGAATCCATTTGCTCCCACCATTAAAATAAACCGGATGTGCATAGCACATCCATCCCGATGGGGAGTTAGCGCAATTGATAGAGCATCTGATTTGCACTCAGAAGGTTGAGGGTTTGAGTCCCTTACTCTCCACCATGTAAAAAGCACTAGGCTAAACCTGGTGCTTTTTTTATATTGCGTAAAGAATTTAAAAAAAAGTAAAATAAAAAAACACTGGGTAATCAATCCAGTGTTTTATTTTTTACTAATAATTCAATATTATTGAATTAAAGTATAAGTGATTGTTAATGGAGTAGTTGAGTAGATACCGCTTTGAGTACCAGTGAATATAACTTTTCCAGCCTCAAATTTAATTGTTATATCACTTCAGATGAACTTGCTGTATTCGTCACCCATTACTTGTTTAGCAACAAGTTTGAAGTTGTCCATAGCGAATGGGTCAACACTTAAGTCAGTGTATAACATACCACTAATGTTTAGATCTTTTAATGTAGTTGTACTTAAATCAACTTTTTCTCTTGTATGAGTTATAAATTCATAACCAGCAGATGCAGCATCAGCTTTATTGCTCATTTGTGTGTTGAAGAATGGGTTTCCTGATAATTCAAGAATTCATTGTCTCATAGAAGTTTCAGTAGATGAACCATCTTCTAACTTAATTCCTCAAGTGTCAGATCAATCATAACCGTTATTTGCAGTTTGATCATCTAACTTATTAACAAATCATTCTCTATCATTGAATAATTCAACAATTCTTGATTCTACTGAAATGTTGTCTGGAGTAATATAGAATTTGTTGTTATTTCCTGTAGATCAAACAGCTTTGTCTGCTAATCATGTAGGACCATCACTAATTTCTGGTCTATATAATTTAACACTAATATCCTTGTATGTGTTTGCGTTAGCAGGATCATATGCATTATAGTAGTTACTATTTTCAATAGGAACAATTCTCAAGTGAGCATATGAATCAGCAGTCTTGTCTCATAATTTTAATGATTCATCTTGGTTAGTTGAAGCATCTTCAGCGTTTGCTTTAACACCAAACTTGTTAGTTGTATTGTTTGTACCTCATGGGTTTGTTGAATCATCTCATTTTCAATCAAGTCATTCAGATGTACCATCTTCTTTAGTTGATTCGTACATTAATTTAGTTTGACGAGTGTTCAATGCAGTATTATCAGCAGATAATTTTTCTGATAATTCAATACCTGTTACTGATTGATATTTGTTAATAATATCATCAGAGAAGTTGATATCAGCTTTTGTAATATCAGGTGCTAAATCTTTTAATTCAGATTGAGATGTGTAGAACAAGAATTTAAAAGAACCTTCGAATCCACGTGAATGTTTAATTGCACTAACTGTTCATTCATAGAAGTCATTTTCACCAGCAACTGGGGTGTCTTCTGTAATTTCGATGTTGTTAATGAATTGTTTTTCGTTATCTTGTAATTCAGTTTCAAAATTTGCATCGCTCAATAAAAGTGAAATAACTTCATCAATAGTTGGAGCATTTACAAATTGTTGATCAATATAAAACGCTTTACCTTGGAAACCAGCATCAACTGATGTTTGGCCTTTTAAAACTTTAGAAGCTGAAACATAATTTTGTAATTTTGAAGCAATTGTTTCAACGTTAAGTTTTGTTCTTGTGAACAATCCGGCAGCATATAAACCACCAACTGTTGCAACAGCAGTTCCGAATTAAAAGAATGGTAAGAAGATAAATAAGGCTTTTCTTTTCTTATTCTTCTTGTCTTCAGAATATGTTTTTTTTGTTTTTTTAGACATTTTCTCTCTTTAATTTATATATATTTTATTTATAACATTAAATAGGAATATTTATTAAACAAAAAAATCCTAATTTGATTAGGATTTTATTAATTATTTTTTTCTACCTTTAACAAGTTTTTTTACTCTGTCATAAATAAAAACCGAACCACACACAAGCATTAATATAGCTAACATTAGAGGAATAATCTTTTGATGTAAAGTAATATTTTCTGTATAGGTATTAGCACCATCTATATCACCAGAATGAATTGTTATGTTGAATCTTCCAGTTCAGTCATTTGATGATATAGTAACAATTTTGTTTAAATCAGTAGAATCTTTTAATTGTACAGGATATAAATTTAAATCATCAATTTCAGAAGCTATTTTATTAAAAATATCTTGGTCGTTTATTAACTCTGAAGGTCATAAATAGCGAGAATCAAATTCAGAATAAATTAAATCATATAAGAAATAATTGCTTGTTGGATCAATTGGTGAAAAGTAGTTATATTTAATGGTTGTATCGTTAACAAAATTAAAAGCTTTAAACTTGTTATTAAAATTATTGTTAACAGCATCTACTGTTGTGTTTACATCTAATTTGTTATTAGAGAATAACAAAGTTAAATTAATTGCTGTATTAGAACCAAATTGATCAGCGCCTACATATGACAAGTTATTACTATCCAAAGAAATGGTTAATGTGCTTGATGCTTCTAAACCTGAACCAATATTATCAAAAGTTGATGTTGGAATAGAAGTTAATGAGTTGTTTTGTAACTCAATATTATTTACAAGAGCATATGAAGGTTTTAGTTCTGCGTTTGCACTATCAGAACTTAATGAAAGATCATAAAGTCATGGGTTAATAAAAAGAGCAGCCAAAAGTTGTTCAGGTGAATTATTTAAATCTGAACTAGAAACAAGTAGCGAAGCAAAATTTAAAGTAGTTATCTTTGATAAATGATTTTCAGTAATTGATTTACCATCATCTGAAATTACTAAAACAGGTTCATTAATACTTCCTATTTGCAAAGATTTGATAACACTATTAGCAATTGATTCATTAATAAATAATTGTTTAAATGTAATTGATTGTAATTTTCCGTCATCTAAAGTTTTTCATAATTTTGGAAAATATGAACCAATACCTTTGGTAATTGTTGTAGGAAAAAACTCTTTTGCAGAAGAAGAATAATTTGGTGCAAAGTATTTTTTTAATAATCTAAAATCATTGTTCTCTAAATCTGGAGCTTTAAGTCCACCACAATATTTATCAGCTGAAGCATTATTGTTTAAATTTAATATTGTTTTTTGAGTGTTGTTGGTAGGTAAATTGCATAAAGGAACAACACCTATTGTTCCAAGCGATAATAAAGAAATAATTTTTCTGATTTTCATATCTTTATTATAGGAAAATATAAATTTTATTTAAACATAGTTTAATAATTTTAAAGTAAATTTATGTTTAAACATATAATACAAAAA
>CAMWQH010000005.1 GCA_947176435.1 uncultured Mycoplasmataceae bacterium | reverse complement strand
TTCTTTAAGTATCCTTACTTTTATTGGTTTGGTAACATATTTGCAATAAATTAGATAAGGTTCAATTTTATTTTCTATTGTTGTTTCATCAAGTAAAAGTGCATGTGATATTGTTTTTATTCCTATAGGTGAATCAAAGTCATTTAAAATTTGCATGTATTTTAAATCAATTGTGTTAATTCCGTTTTTAACAATTCCAATTCTCTTCAAAATTGTTTTAATAGAAATTGAAGAATTTATTGTTTTAAAATCTTTAATTCTACGAATTATTTTGTTAGCAATTCTCGGAACACCTTTGCAATTCTTTGCAATTAAATTAACTTCATCTTTTGTTAATTCAACACTATATTTGTCAGAATAAAAATTAATAATCTCTACCATTTCATCATTTTCATATTCTCCAAAATATACAATGATACCAAACCGTTCTTCAAATGATTCTGGAATCTTTCCTAAATTAGTTGTTGCGCCAATTAATGTAAATTTTGGAATTTTAACTCTTGTTATTTTTGAATTAAAATCTTTCCCTAAACATATATCAATTGCAAAATCTTCCATAATCGAATAAAGCAATTCAACTATTTGTGGATTAATTGCATGAATTTCATCAATGAATAAAATATCGTTTTCTTGAAGAGTTAATGATAAATTAATAATGTCTGTTGGTTTTTGTATATTACCACCTTGAACAATTTTTATTCTATGCCCTAATTCGTTTGCTATAACAATGGCCAAGGTTGTTTTACCAGTTCCAGCCAATCCATGAAACAAACAATGATCTAATGTAGAATTATTCGCAATTGCTGATTTTATATAAACGGAAATATTATCTTTAATTTCTTTTTTTCCTTTAAATTCAGAAAGTTTACTAGGCCTTAATAGTTCCATGCTCTTCTCCGGATGCAATCACTTTAATTGCATTTGATATTAAATCTGATAAATCACTTTTGCTTTCAAGGATTTGCTTATCAGAAATTGCAAAATCAATTTCTTTCTTTTCATATCCTAAAGATTTCAAAGCACTAATTAATTCAGCAATTTTTGTTGATGTAGGAACTGATTTAACTGATGTAATAGTTACTCCATCTATTATTTGTCTTGCTATTCTTTCATTAATTGAATTTAGTGTTGTTAAACTCTTTATATCTTTGCTGACAATGAAAGTTTTCAACATATTAATATCATTTCTTAATATTTGAGCAGCAGTTTTTGGGCCTATTCCATTTAAACTAATTAATTTTAAAAATAGTTCTTTTTCTTCATAATTGACAAAACCATAATAATCTTCAATTAAACTATTTTTATTTGAAATCACCGAATGCTTATGAATGTAAATTTTTTTTACCTTCCCTAATTCAAATGATTCTGGATTTGTAACATTTATTACATATCCTGTCCAGTTGCTTTCAATAGTAACTGACTTTTTATTAATGGAAATTATTTTTCCGATAATGTATGACAACATATTTTCTCCTTTACACTTAATACAATCTTCTTGATAGCAATAAATTTTGCAAATTATTTTTTATCTTTTTTTAAAAATGTTAAAAAATTGGGTTTTTTTACTCAATATTGCACAAACTTTATAAAAAAATAATAAAATTATTAAAATAATGTAAAAATTTATGAGTGAAAAAAATAAAAAAAATATAATGAAGCAAAAGGATTTGATGTATTTTACCAATAGAAGTACTTCAAAAGTAAAGTTTAATACATCGTTCGTTAAGCTTGCTAACATGTATGCAATTAAAAATACTAGTATGAAATATTTAATTGCTGCTGCAAGTGGATTATTAATGAGTATTATTACTATTTTCTTAGTCGAAGTTACAGGTCTTTATACAGGAGGAACAACAGCATTCTTTCAAGGATTGGCTAGATTCTTTTATTCTTTAATATCTGTTTATGTACCAAGTTTAAGAAATGATGTCCAAACAATTGGAATGATTTACAACTTGATGTTCTGAGGATTCTATCTGCTTGTTAATATTCCGCTAATCATATTTGCATTCTTCAAATTAAATAAACGATTTGCAATGTTATCTGCAACATACTTAATCACTATGCAAGTATGTGGTTTCTTATGATCATTTATTCATGGGATCCACAACATAATGTTATTTGGTGACACAGCAACTGTTGATTTAAATTTAAGAAATTTTAACATTCAATGTGTTACGTTTGCTCCAAATGTGTTTCCTTCATTTTCTTTAATTCAAGATCAGGAACATGTGTTTGATTGATCTATGATTACTTCTGCTTCTGCATCTAATAATTCTGTCATTACTGGAACCATTACTTCTCAAAATGTTACTGAATTCTTTTTGCTAGTTGTTTATGCATTAGTATTTTCTTTCTTTTCTTCATTCTTTGGATCAGTAATGTACATGATTAGTGGTTCTACAGCTGGTGGAGATATTATTACTATTTATTACTCTCAAGAAAAGCACAAGAACCTTGGAGTTATTATGATATTCTATAACTCAATTATGATGATTATGGGAGTTTTGTTTGGTAGTTATTTATCTGGGGTAGTTTATGGAAATAGTGCTGAATTTAAAGAGATATTAAATTCAGCTCAAGGAATTAAAGGAAACCCATACATTGGGTGACAATATGTTATTTCTGGAAACCTTATTGCTTCATTTATATGAGTAATGTCTCATGGTATGTTAATTGATAAATTATTCCCATGACATAAAATGGTTCGTGTTGAAATCTTCACTAAGCCAACAAAGGTTAGACAAATTAACAAAAAATTAAAACATATTAAATACACTCATCCTACAACTATTACAAAAGGTATTGGTGGATACTCTAAAAAAGATGTTGATAGTATGGTTACTATCATGCAATGTATTGAATTGCCTGAATTTATTCAAATCATTCGTCAAATAGATGATAAGTGTTTAATTTCAACAATTCATATGTCAGATCTTGATGGATTCATGACCGTTCAAAAACAAACATGTTAAGTTTTGGTAAAAAATCAAATAAAGAAAAAGCAAATAAAATTTTTACAAAAAGCACAGGATATCACACATATGATATTGTTAAATCGTCATTGATTCACAATGGATTCACTAACATTTCGTATAAATATAAACTTGAAAATGGTAATGAATATCAAATAAGAATTGGTAATGATCAAGAATTTATCAATCGAAAAAATGAAAAGCTCTTTCTTGATTCGATTGGAAATAAAGACTATATTTTCCTTGATATTAAAAATGGTAATGCAGTTAAAAAATGAATTATTGGAAAGAATCCTAATGAAAAAACATCTAGAAAAATTTCTTTTCTTAACAAATTAAACAAAGCAATTCAGAAATTACACAAAAACAAATTGAACAAACAAATTGTTTACCAAGACTTTGGAGAATTTCTAGAGAAAAGTAGTTTAGAACCAGAAATTAAAACTAAATATTTATCTTTGCTTGAAACATTCAGAAAAGATAAATTAGTAATGAGTCACAATGATATCAATCCCGCTAACATGTTAATCCTTGAAAATAGCGAAATTTACTTTATCGATTATGAATGAGCAAGAATCAACTATTATTGATGAGATATCACTAACTATATAAGAGAAGTTAAACTACCTTTATGAAAGACACACATCTTTTGTTTATTAAATAAGATATCATTTAAACAGATGAAACAACGTTTGTTTGTTTGCACATGTTTTGCTTACCAATGAACTTTTTATATGCAACAAACAGACAAGATTGTAAATTACCAAAAAGAAGTTAAAAAACTAATGGAATACTACTTCGAAAAAGTTAAATAATCTCTAAATCAATATTATTTAATTATTTGTATAATTAATAAATTATGAGAAAACAAATTATTGATGCAATTAAAGAAGTAGCTGCAGAACAAAATATTAACATCCCAATGTTTGAATCTAACTTTTCTAAACCATTAAAAGAAATTGGTATTGACTCTATTTCTTCTATATCTATGATAGTAGGAATTGAACAAAAACTAGGTGTTCGTGTTCCTGATGATCATTTACCTAAAATTACTTCAGTAAATTTACTAATTGAAGAATTCCAAAAATTACTTAAAAAGTAGTTTTTTATCCTAGGGGTGTAGTTCAATGGTAGAACTACGGTCTTCAAAACCGTCTGTTGTGGGTTCGAGTCCTGCCACCCCTGCCATTTAAAATATAAATACGCTATGTGCGTATTTTTTTATTATTTATTTATTAAAATGATATTAATATAATTATTAATATGTATAAAACTAGCGAGATTTTTACTTTTTTAACTAAGAAGTACCCATTAAAACTTCAAGAAAAATGAGATCAATCAGGTAAGATTACTTTTTTTGATACTCCTGCAACTGGTATTTTGGTTTGTCTTGATGTAAACGAGCTGTCTATAAAAGAAGCTATTAAAAGAAAATGCAACTTAATTGTTTCTCATCATCCAATTTTTACCAAATCTAAAGAATATCCTTTGTCTAAAAAAGAAAAAGAAATAGTTCAGCTACTAACAAAGAACAAAATTTCATTAATTGCTTTACATACTTGTTTTGACAACAATCCACTAGGAATGAATTATTCTTTTTTAAGAAACTCTAATATTTTTAAAAATATTAAAGTCTGTAAAAATTTAGAAGGTAGCTATGCAACTGCTAATTTAACTATTAGCAAAACAACAAATGAATTAATAAATTTTATTAGTACAAAATTAAAACCATCAAGAGCAATTGGTTTAAATGAATTTAAATCTGAAAGCATTAGAAAAGTTGCAGTTTGTTGTGGTTGTGGGTTTAGTGTTCTAAAACCATTAATTGAAAAAAACACTGATATTGATTTATTTATAACAGGCGATGTTAAATGGCACGATTGACAATTTGCACAACTATACAACACTAATGTGTTAGATATTGGACATGACATCGAAAATCTCTTTGTAGATGTTATTTATAAAGATTTGTCATGTCTAGATGAATTAAAATTATATAAGTTCACTTCTAATAAAAAATTCATTATTAAATAATATGCTAAAATCCGAAAATATCGTTGATCAAGAATTATTTGTAGCATTAACAGTATTTGAAATATTGTTCATTATTTGTTTCGCGGTATTTTTCATATTTTTTCTTATTAGAAAAAAGCTTACTAATGATGAATATCAGATAAAAAATACTTTTAATGATATTAATCAAGTTTCTAATATTGAGCATTTTGCTTATTTAGAAATTCTTTCTAAAAACAACCCTCAATTAGAAAATTTAATGAAAGACATTAACGCTTCTAAGAAATTTTTCGAAGAACAATTAAAGTTAGTAAAAGAAAAAATTATGTATTTAACTGAAGAAAATGAAAAATTTTCTTTTGGATCAGCAAACACTTTAAGAGCTCAAATTAATGATGATCTAAACTCATGTCTTTTTATGTCTGAAAAAATTAAAAAGACAATGTCTAATACTACAACTTATAGTAAAGGCGTTTCTGACTTACTTACTCAATATCGTTCAATAACTGATGACATCTTAACATTCTATGATTTAAATTTATCTAGAAAATATAACAATAGGGTGTTTGTAAATATTGTTATTGCAATCGAATCTACTCTTTCAGAAGTTTCTAGCTATGTTATCAAAATTGATAACAACAATTTAATTAAATCTCTTAACAAACTAAATGAACATATTGTAAATTTTTATAACACTGTTAAAAGTTTATATATATTAGATAGAACTCATTTATATCTAATAAGTTCTTTGGCGTTCATTAAAAAAGAACTTAGAGAAAAATCTAAAATGCTTTCTTCTAATGATTCATTAGAAGTTGAAAAAAGATCTGCTCTTGCAACAACTAATATTAATGAGTTGGAAGCAAATTTAAATAACGTTCAAATACCTACTGCATACAATTGTGCAATTATTGCAATTAAAAATATTGAAGCAGCAGCTGAAATTATTTTCCAAACTGATAAAATCAATATTTTAATTCAAAAGAACATTAAATATCTAAGTGAACAAATTAGTTTATTAACTAAACAAACTTCAACAATTAGCAAAACATTTGAAACCATTACTAATAGATTCAAATTAAATGATGTAACTACAGTTGATAAGATCAAACAAATCACTATTAGATTTACTTCAGTTGCTTTATCTTATCAAACCATTATTAATGAATATAAACATTATGATACAATTCAAAGAAACACTTTTTTGTTAAAAATCAAAGAATCAATTGAAGCAATACATAAACTTAAAAAAGATATTGATAGTCTAGCACTTGAAATAAATTCAAAATATAAAGACTCAATTGTTTTAATTGATGAACTTGCAGATGTTAAACTTACTCTTGCACAATTGTTAGGAATGAAAATAAAATTAAATTCATCTGATGAAGAATCAATGAATTCTATAAGAACTGCCATTAAAAAAGTAGACCAATTAGAAGAATTAATAAACACTGACTACTTTGCAAATTACAAGAAGGTTTATGCAGAAATCCAAGAAACTAAAACTCAAATATTTAATATCATAAAAAGTTGCACTTTTGATAATACTCTTAAATCATATGCACAACGTCTATTCGTATTCTTAAATAAATATCGTAATGAAGCAAAAGAAATCGATGAAAACCTAAATCTTGCTGAACGTTATTACAACAAGAATAAATTTAATGACACTTTAGATTTACTAATTGAAACACTTAAGATTATTAAATATTCTTCACAAATTAACAAAGTTTCATTTAATTAATGTTTTTCTTTTCTTTTCTGAACTTGACGTTTAATTTTTTCTTGTTTCTTTTTATTACGAGCGTCATTTCTTGCTTTTTGTTTTTGCGCTCTTTTCTTTGCTTGTTCGTCTAATTTTTTATTTTTAATTTCTTCAGCAGCACGAATTGGAGCAATTCATTCCATTTCACGGTCATAATCTAATGCACCATTAATAAGAATTTTTCTATCTCATTGTTTTTTAGAAATTTTTGTATTAACAACTTCACATTCAATAGCTCTTGGTTGATCATATTGCTTCTTTTTAATACTACGTGTTAAGAAACAAACTACATATAAATCTCTTTCTTTAGGAGTATCAAAATCTGGAACTATTCCCTTTTTCTTGGCCGATTTTTTAGATTCAGAAATTTGTTTCTGTCTAATTTTATTAGCATATTTCTTATTTTCTTTAGAATGATGTGGCAAATTAGGATTAATGTAATCAACTGGGTTTCTTTTTGCTACATAAGAATCAACAATCTCTTTACCATAATCACCAGAATCTTTTAAATATTGTTTAATTGCTTTTCATACTTCGTCTTTTTCATGGCGTGTTGAAATAGCTTGAGTGGCTTTCTTTTCTTTTCTCTTTTTTAGCCATCAAGGAATTCCGACTACAGCTACTACAAGTAGTAACAAAAGCAGTAATGGGCTTTGCATATTTAATTAATTATATAAAAATAAGTATAGTTATTTATAATGTATATTACTATATATAAGAGAAAAAACTATGGCAAATATTAAAGCAAACATAAAAAATATTCGTAAAACTGAAAGAAGAACAAAAGTAAACAAAACTAATGTTTCTGCTACAAAAACTTCAATTAAAAAAGCTAGAACTAATAAAGATGCTAAATCTTTAAGCGAAGCTTACAAAAGAGTTGATTCTTCTTGTTCAAAAGGAAAAATCCACAAGAATAAAGCTAATAGAATTAAATCAAGATTAGCAAAACAAGCAAATAAAAAATAATGAAAAAGAAGTTATTATTTTCTTTTTTATCAATAATTGCAACTGGAGGTATTGCTACTCCGTTTTTAACTTCATGTAACAAAAATAACGGACAAAGCTACTCATCATTAACAACATATGGTGAATTCACTATCAAATCAGGTGACGATGCAAATAACATTAAGAAAAAAGCACTAAACTTCTTACCAATCGAATCTCATAAACAAATTGCTATATCAGATATACCAGTTAAAACTAATAATATGTATTGAGAATTTGTCTATGAATTAGGTAATTATTTTAAGACTTCTGACAATAAAGTTAAATCAATTGAACTTAAAAGCTGTAATGTAACTTCATTTGATTTAATTTATAAAGATAAAAATTCATCAGATTATGTCACTGTCTCATCTATACAATGGTTGACAACTAATGTGTATTTAACTGATGCTGATAAAAGGATTTATATTCAATGTGTAGATAACAATAAATTACCTGATGAATTAAATTCGAAATTTATTTCTCAAACATATATAAACTGTATCGGTGAATAGTTAGAAATTTTTCTAACTATTTTTTTTAAAATCTTCTTTTCTAAATCAAAGTCTTTGGTATTTTCATTTCTCAATTAAACAAGTATATGAAAATAATATTCAACTAACAATTAAAGCACCAATCATTACTCAGTTAATAACATCCGATACATGAAAATA
The DNA here is from genome assembly GCA_947176435.1 of uncultured Mycoplasmataceae bacterium. Classification (GTDB taxonomy): domain Bacteria; phylum Bacillota_I; class Bacilli_A; order Mycoplasmatales; family Mycoplasmoidaceae; genus Malacoplasma_A. The sequence goes on along the minus strand of CAMWQH010000005.1, from coordinate 4,025 downwards.
AGCTTGTTGTTCAGTCTCAGGTAGTAACACATCTTTTTTAAGTCAAGCTGTGAATCAAGTACTAATGGTAATTCCTATTGATAAAATTGCTTGATAAACACCCATCGGAGTAAGTTTATAAGTTTTAAATGTCCTCATAAGAACAAACCCTAATATTAAGTTGTAAATTATTCCATATGCAAAACCATTTAAAATATGAATGCCTAAATAACCATATGGATTAACTACAAATAATGCTAATATATGATAAATTACTCATACAAGACTGCCAATTAAAACTGTATATATTTTTCCAATTTTTTTAACTAATACCAATCCAGTTAATAATCCACCAAACAATTGTCCTAAACTAAACATCACAGATAGATAACCATAGTAAGTTTTTACTATGTCAGTATCGTTATATTTAAATCAAGCTAACTTTTGAATATGTAATTGAGCAATTGCGCCAGAGTTCGCAAATTTTACAAAAGCAATTAAACTTCCTATTAAGCAAATTAATACATAGTATATCCATTCGTTCTTAGATTGGATCTGTTGTTTGTATTTCACATCTTTTTGAAAGTAAGACCTATTTTCTTTAATAAAGAAACACATTACGAGACAAATTAATACAAACCCTAATCCAATTAACCAAAAATATTTCATAACATTTGGGTCATAATTTGTTTTGCTAATAGACATTACTAATGATTGAATAGGACTTGAAATAAAATCAGCTAGTAATGGTGGAATAGATAAGATGGACACAGTTAAAAACTGTTTGCTTCTTCCATATTGTTCATTAAATAACAATTGATATGTTCCTATTGCCGACGCGCCTATACCAACACCTAATGATTGAATTACATTAGTTGCTGTACAAGGGTAAATAATAATTGGAATATATGTAATTAATTGAATAATAACTGCAAAATAAATAAAACTCTTTCTTGATTTTGTTCTAAAACCTATCCAATCAGCAAATATTCTTGCAAATATTCCAATAAACCCGTATGCAGCTAATGGAATTCATAAGTATGTTGTATCCCCTAATCCATTAGATTCCATTGTTCCAGTTACCGCTCTTAATAGCATTAACGGAATTCAAAATATTGTATATAGAACAAAAAGAGATTTATATCCTTTTTGTCCAAAGTTCAATTTTCTTATTAAAAAATAAGAAAATAATATCACTATTAGAAAAATAGCAATATTAATACATACCGATATAACTTGTCATTGTTGCATTTTTAAATTATAGTGTTATTATATAAATTAATATTTATAAAAATATTAAAAGGATTGTATGACAAATAAAATAAATGCTAAGACAAAAAAATTAATGCTTAAGAAAGTAAAAGAATTATGCGTTCCGGCTCATGGTTGTACTGAAATTGGTGCAATTGGTTATGGTGTTGCTGCTGCAAGTGCGCAAGTAAAAGGTGACATTAAAAAAGTTAAGTCAATTATTATGGAAGTATCCCCATACATTTTTAAAAACGTTATGAGAGTTGGTGTTCCTAACTTAGGAACTTGTGGTATTTTTATGATAGGAGCAGGTGCTGCTGTAATTGCAAAACCTGAAAGAAAACTTGAAATGTTCTCTTCAATTACAGAAAAAGAGAGACAAGATGCACAAACATTAGTTAATAAACAAATTCTTCATGTTAAAATTCCTTCTCGTTGCGAACCCGTATATGTAAAAACAATTATTAAAAATGGTAAAGAAGTAATTGAATCATTAATTGAAGGTGTTCATGATAATTTAGTGTATGTAAGAGTTAATGGTAAAGATGTAATTAAATCTGTTCGTAAATCAACAAACAAAAATACTAATAAAGTTTCTATTTCTGTTGACGACTACAAAGTAGAGGATTTAATTGAGATAGCTAACAATTGTAATGAGAAAGAATTAGAGTTTTTACCAAAATTATTCCAATTAAATATTAATATTTCTGAATATGGAAAAACTAACATAGTCCCCGGCTCATATACTGAAACATACAAAAAACTTATGGACAAAAAACCTAGTATTTATCAACAAATCATTTTAGATACTGCAGCTGCAATTGATGCAAGAATGAATGGCGCAGTTTTACCAGTTATGAGTTCGTGTGGTTCTGGTGACCATGGATTAACTGCATCTATTCCACAATTTACATATCACAAACTTGCCAAGAATAGTAAAATAACTTTTTTAAGATCATTATTGTTAACTAACTTATTGGTTTGAAAAATTAAATCTAATATTGGTAGTTTATCATGTATGTGTGGTAGTGTAATTGCTGCAGTAACTGCAACTATTACTTCAATCGCTTATCAAATGAAGTTCTCAGTTAAACAAATGTGTGATTCAATGGAAAACTTATTATGTACTTTTAACTCTACTATGTGTGATGGTGCAAAATTAAGTTGCACTCATAAAGTATGTACTGCTATGATTAGCGGTATTCACATGATTGAATTAGTTAAAGAGGGTTATGCAATCAAACCACTAGATGGTATTATTGCAGGAGATATCAATAAGACATTATTAATCTTCCGTAAAATGTCTATTGAAAACTCAAATAAATATAACTTATCAATAGTTAACGGAATGTGCAAATTAAATGCTAAAATGTAAAAAAAATTAGCCAATTAAGGCTGTTTTTTATTTATTTTTGGTAGATTTATTTTCGTAATGCTTTTTATATCATTGGTCTTCAGTTAGACCTTCTTTTTTTGCTTTATTCATGTTAATAATTTTTTTAGTTAAGATTACTCCACCAAACGAACCTAAACCTAAATTTGAAATTAAAGTTGCAAACCCACCAACAAATCCTGTTCAGTTTCCTGAATTAACACCACCAGATACTCCAAAACTAGATAACATTAAAATAGAATAAATAACTCATATAAGACATCCAAAACAAGTAAGACCAAACATTAAAGCTGAAATTCCACGTGTATCATTACATTTAAGAGTTTTTATTGCTCCAGGCATGTAGCAAAAGATTGCAATTGCAGCACCAAATAATGAAAATGCGAATGCTGCTCAAGTTAAATTTTCTGCCATGATTATTTTTTCTCCTTTTTATCTTTTTGTTTTTTTACGTACTTATTATAATAAATAACCTCTGATACATCTAATCTTTTTGCATGAATCACATTTCAAAGTTTAATAGATAGAATAGTTGTTGATAATACCAAGCCTACACAATCATTAACTAACATAAACACAATTCCAAGTGATCCTTGACTGATAAGCATCGAAACTTCATATGATATTCACATTACATTAGACATAGGATAAAACAAATACATGTAAATAGATATAGAATATGTATCTCTTGTAGTAACTGTCTTAATAAACTGAGGAACTAAAACAGTAATTCATATTACTGTTGCTACAAGATTAAGATAAAAAACTCAAGGTAATGAAATCATTATTGTTTTTTCTCCTCTCTTTGTTTAATCGTTCTCTCAGTGTATTCTCTTTCGGAGATCTTTAATTTTTTTGACCCAATTAAATTCTTTATTTTAATAATTAAGATAACCAATGCTAACCCAAGGCAAACAACATTTAAAACAAGAGTAGGAAGATTAGCAAATAATATTACAGTTGGGCTAACATCATTAGTGAATGAACCATTATTTAAATTCAAAAAAGCTTCATATGTATATCCAATAGATCAAATAACTCATGCCACACAACCAATGCAATAAATAATGTACATAGATAAAGATATCGATTGTGTGTCTTTGGTTTTAAATACTTTTATTGATTGAGGAACACAACCTGCAATACCAAACAAAAATGCAACTCAACCTAAAATGATTGAAATAATAAAACCTACTAAATCAGAACTCATAACTAATTAGATTTCTTAGATGATTTTGATTCTTCTTTATTAGAAGATTCTTTTAAATCAACTTTTTTAGTTTTAGTTAATTCTTTTTCTCTAGCAATTGCTTCTTCTGGAAGTTTTAAATTTTTGTGAATGTAATCAATTTGAGATTTAACAATTGTTTCTAATAACAATAATGATTTAACAATTAAATCT
>CAMWQH010000004.1 GCA_947176435.1 uncultured Mycoplasmataceae bacterium | reverse complement strand
TTACTATATATATTATATTATGTATATATAAAAACTTCAAGGAAACGCATTAAATTGATTATTTAATTCTCTTATCATACGTTTTGATAATTTTGCCTCGTCTATTTGACTAGCAGCATTATTTACATTTAAGAGATTTCCTTGCACAATAACACTATTTTGTCTTGTATTTGACGTATTAGTATTGTATGTTATAGGAGAGGCCTGGCTTGAACGAAGCAAGTTTTGATATATTTCAGGCTTAATACTAGTCGGAACAAGTTCTTGCAATGGTATATAGCTTGGTCTAGTAACAGGCATAATTTTATTAATTTCCTCTGTTAGTGGTATGATAAATTTGTTGTGATATGCGTTATACACATATGCAGCATTTTTATCAGCCATTTCAGCCATAATCTGGCTTGCTTTTCCAAACCCTTCAAACATTCCATTTGTCATTGGTTCAATGAAGCCTTTTAAATATTCATCATATAATTCAGGGCTTTTTGCAGCAGCATAAGCCTTCATATTGATGTTTGCTTCATTAAAATCATTCTCTATTCCTTCTATTTTCTTGCTTAACCCATCAATTTGTGCTTGACTAATTCTTTCTAGGTCATTTGTCAATTTTTCGTTTACAGCGTCAATAGGGTCCTTTAAATTTCTTAAATATGCGTTGCTGAAATCCCCTATAAGGGCAGTATATGTTTCCATTTGAGATTGTATTTGCTGTAACGTTAATACAGAAAATTCGCCGTTTTTCGCCTTAATATCATCATATATTAACTGTATCTGATTAAGCACATTTTGTACCTGTTCGTCTATAAATGCCTTATTTTTCTCAAGCATTTCATCTACTGCTTGCAGCTCTCTGTTTTTTAATTCTTCAATTTCGGCTTTTTGTTTTTTGAATAATTCTTCGAGCCTTTCTTCTTCATCTTCAGCATTCCATTTTTCTTGTTTTTCGTCCCATTCTCTATCTAGGTCTTCCAGTTTCTTTCTTGCTTCTCTTTCTGCAAGTCGTGCATCACGTCCGCTTCTTTGATGGGCACTGTATATATCTTCTAATATTTCTCTACGTCTTCTATAATAATCTTCTTCATCTGCTTCTCTTTCTCTGTCTTTTTCTCTTTCTTTGAGTGCTGCCTTTCTTGCACTTTCTGATTTTTCAAGATATTCCATTTCAGCATCATATTTTTCGTTGATTTCTTTTTTAGACAATTCTGCATCCTCTTCATATTGAGCATACATTTTGTCCCTGTATTCTTTTAATGCTGAAAACATTCCTTCTGTAGAATTTTTTGTTTTGTCTGTTAATTCTTGTAGACTTTCTAATTTTTTTCTATCAGCTTCTAATTGTAATTCTAATGCTTCTTGTATAAAGTCCTTTAAAGCATCATATAGCCTTTTTTCTATATCTTTTCTTTCTTCTGCTGAAAGTTCTGCACGTTGGGCAATCTCTTTGTAAAACTCCACAATATCCTGCTTTGTTTTCTGTCCCATAGAAACCAGATATTCAAATTCTTCAATTTCAATTTCTAATGCACTTTTTTCGTTTTTGCTTTTTCCAGAACCGCTTCCTTTTGAGCCACCGCCAGAACCGCCACTTCCGCCACCAGCATAAGATGCACCAGCTGCTCTACCTGCATTTAAGCTTTGTACTTTAGCAGCTGCACTATTTAAAGAATTTAGCCTTTCTGTAGCCTTTGCAAGTTCATTTTGTTGCTTTGCTAAACCTACCATTTTTAAACCAATTGTAGTAGATTCTCCTGCTAAACCTACCATGTTTCCAGTCATAGCTGCCCTTGCTGCTGCTAATGCTTGTAAAGCAGCAATTTCTTGTTTAATTGCATTAATTCTTGCATTTGCTTGAGCAATTACATTTTCCGCAACTGCTTTTTCAGATTGTATTTGTGAATTTGCACTTTCTACACTTTTATTTTTAAGTTCTTCTAATACATCTTTTTGTATTCTATATCCTTCTGATGTTACTTCAATTTTATCTTGTAGTTCAGGATACGCTACAATCAATGCTTGCATTTGTTCTTCTGTCATAGCAAGCTCTTGATTTTCCCTTTCAATAGCGTCTGTTAATAATTCAATACCTTGTATTGAACTGTTTATTTGATTGTATACTTGCACTAACCTTTTATCTTCTTCAGATAAGGCATTTATAGTATTTTCTTTTACTTGTACTAATTCTGCCTCTTTCTCAGTATATTTTTCCATTTCTTTTTCCAGTTGAGCGATGTCATTTCTAAGTCTTTGTATACTTAGTTCTTCAGCATCTCTTATTGGTTTGTTTTCTTTCTGTTTTTGTAATAACTGATTATATTTTTCTTCATATTCATTTCTTTTTTCAAATATTTGATTTTCCAATTCTACTTTTGCTCTTATACTTGCTTCTAATTCTTCTCTTTGCATTTGTAAACGTATTTCTTTTTCCATTGAGGAAATTTTATTTTCAATAGCAGCTGTATTTATGTTAATTTTATTTGTTTCTGCATCATATGCTACAGCTGACTCCCCTAAAACATCATTGATTTTCTTTTGGTAATATTCAATTTGTTCTTTCGATAACCTAGAATTTCCCTCTGCGTCAATGCTATTTTGTAATATTTGTATATATTCTTGTGCTACTGCAATATTTTCTCTTTGGCTTTCTGCTTGTTGTTGTGCTGCTTCCATTGTTTCCTTGAATTGGTTTTCAGCTCTGTGCATATATTCTTCGTGTTCTTTCCATTGAGCAATCGCTTTTACTAATACCCCAATCAATGCAGTAATACCTAATGTTAGCCCTGCATTTACAGCAATTGTTTTTAGTGCTACAGAATTGTAAGCAATTTGTGCAGCCGACATACCTTCTGTAGCAGCTTTATGTGTTAATACAGACTTTGCCATATTTTTAAAGTCGTTTGCCAATCCTTTTAGTAATGCACCTTTATCAGAAAAAGCACTATGTATCAGACTTCCTACTGTCGCAATAATCGGTAATGTCATTTCTCCTTGATTCATTAAATTTACAAGTTCTGCTGTGATTTCTACAATAATTTTAGCTAAATCCATTAAACCGCTTTCTCCTAATGAAACCGCTAATGATTGTAATGATGCTATTAGCTGATTGTATTTTGCTGTTAATGTTTCCATATATTTTGCATTTTCCTGCATAGAGTACCCATCAGCGTCTTGTAAGTTTGTAACAACTTTTTGTACTTCTGCAAAATTTTCCATCAATGCAGTATAATAATTTTTTCTATAAACACCAGCTGCTTGTGTCTGTTGCTGTCTTGTTTCTGCATCATTTGCTCTATCGCTTGCTTTTGTATATGCCTCTACAGCATTTGTATAATCTTCTTCTGCATTTGTTAATATCGCAAGTTCTTCGCTCATAAATCCAGCGGCGGTAAATGTGTCCATCATAGACTCTTTTGCAGCTTCTCCTGCTCTATTCCATTTTTCGGACATATTTTCCAATATTTCCATCATTGGAAGCAGTGTTCCTGTTGCTTTGTCCGCATAAACCTCTATACCCATTTCTTCAAATGCTTTTAAAGCATTTGGTCTTTGTATATATGAGAATATTGATTTTAAAGCATTTCCAACTTCTTTACCAGCTGCACCACTAGAAACTTTCATAGCTGTTAAAAGTCCTATGGTATCTTCAAATGAAACATTAGAAACTTTAGCAACAGAAGACGCCTTTAACAGCCCGTCAACTAAATCTTGTGATGTAATTGCAAAACTATCCGCTGTTTTATTAATACGATCTACAACACCCTCAAAATCTTTACTCTCCATACCCCATTGCTGCATAACTGCAATAAGAGATTGAGTAGCTTCTTTTGAGTTCAATTCCGCTGTATTTAATGCTAACATAGCAATTTTAGCATTTTCTATTGCTTCCTCAGCAGTATATCCTGCTTGAGCAAATCTCAATACAGTATCTTGTACATCTTCAAATGTTCTGCCAAATTCTGCAGCAACATTAAATATACTTCCTGTATATTCCTTAACATTTAATGTTGCATCACCAAATACTCTAGTAATTTCCATTACACCAAATTCTACATCTTTTATTGTTGACAGTGTTTCTCTTAGTCCCCTCTGTACAGCGTAAATTCCGCCATATATACCCGTTAATTGTTGTGCTACAGACAAAAAGTTGTTACTTGAAAAAGAGGAGCGTATACCGCTTGATAATCCAGCAGATTGCTGTAATGCAGAATTTTGTTGTTGCAATACTTTTAATTCTTCTCTTTCAGCTTGTGTAACAGCACCTTGTGTTTGTATTTTTTGTTTCATTTTTTGTAGTTGATTTTCTAGTTCTCTGCTATCAGCTGTTAAAACATTGCTTTTATAATTGAATTTATTTCTTGTTGCCTGTAATTCTTTCTGCTTACTTATCATACTGTCTATAGACTGTAGTATCTTTTTTGTTTCTGTTTGTTGTTGTTGTAACTGCTTTGTTGCTTTTTGTCTTTCTGCATCTATTTTTTGTTGAACTCTTGTTTGTGTATTTAATTCAACTGTTTGTTGTTTTAATGTTGCAAGTTGTTGTAATGCACTTTCATCTACTTTTTTATTCGTCACAATGATTTCTCTTAATTGTTGTAATTGATTTTGCAGTTCGCCACTTTTTGTAACTAATTGCTCATTAGGCTGCTTTGTTGCTGCTTGTAATGCTTGAAATGTTTTTTGCTTTTCAATCATCTTATCTATAACAGAAAGTGTTGTTTCCATTTTTTTCTGTTGAGAATTTGCAATTCTTTCTTGCTCTTTTTCGGCCTTTTGTTGCTCTCTTAGTATCCTATCTTGTGCTTTTTGCTGGGCATTTGCTGCCTTTTCTTGTTCCCTTTGTATTTTTTGTTGCTCTCTTAGTGCTCTTTCCTGAGCTTTTTGCTGGGCATTTGCTGCCTTTTCTTGTTCACTTTGCATTTTTTGTTGCTCTCTTAGTGCTCTTTCCTGAGCTTTCTGCTTTTCTGCATCAGCCATTTGCTGAGCTTTTTCCTGTGCTTGAATATCATTTATAATTTGTTGTGACGTTTGTTTCCATACATATTTGTATTGCTTAACGCCATCTTCTAATTTTCCAACATATTCTTCCTGTAATTTGTATGTTTCTATTATTTTCTTACCATCTTTTGTAACAGCTGTTGCCGTTGCTCCTAATAGTGTTCCAGTACTAGGATTTGACTGATATGCTATTTTAGTAATCTTTCCTAATGTAGAAAGTGTTTCTTCTAATTCTTTTTTACTTTTTCCTAATTCTTTAAATGACAGTCCTAATTTTGATGTTGACTGTGCGGCATCTGATATAATACTATCATATACCCTTTTAGTATTTTGAGCATTTTTTTCTGATGCTTTAGCAACAACATTTGATAAAGCCTCACTTGTTTTTTTAACCATTTGCTCAATTTTTTGAAATTGTGCTTCGACTTCGCTAATATCAAAATCTAATTTTGTAATATGTTGTGTTTGACTTCCTTTACTTGCCATTCATACACCTCCGTTTTAAAAAAGGATACTACGATTAAGTAGTATCCTTTACATCTGCTAATCCTGCAAAAAAATCAATAAATTGTTGCTTATCTGAAGCATCATAAATATTGCTGTCTGTTTTTACTGTTTTTCTTTTCGCAAGTAGTTTTTCTACTTTTCGGGAAGGATATTGAGGTTCTTCTTTCGTTGTTATTTTTGTTTCTTGTTGTTTTACTTCCTCCTCATCATCATATGGTACGCCTAATTTTTCGCATATTCTCTTAGGCAAGTCATCTATTAACCTATTAAGCATAGGGAATGATAATTTGTTTATCTCGTCTATGCTCATACCATAATGACAGATAAAGCTTGTGTAAATATCACCAAAATCTAATTTTTGTTTTCTGTCGCCGTTTTCAAGAGTGTGTTTATCCCCTCCTTCAACGGCTCTGGAAAACCCGATATTTCAAGAAAGTAAAAATATAGCTTTGCAATTTCGGCTTTGGATAATCTGTATTTGTTTTCTAAATCATGAAATACAATGTTTTTTCCATTTATTGTTACTTTCTTTTCAAGCCACGCAACAATTTTACCTCCGATAAAAAATGAAGCATATTTTTTACTATGTGTTCGGCTTTCTTTTCTGTTTTCGATATAAGCCTTTATTTTTTCTAATAGATTTTGCTTTTTATTTTTTTTTACAACAATTTCTGTTTCTATTTCTGGTTTTTTGTAAAAAATAGTATGCCACCATAGTAATAATTCGCCATCACTTGGTACTTCTTTATGACCGCTACATAGAGGCAAATTATCATTTTCAAAATCTATTAGCTCATACAAATAGATAGGTTTTATTTTAAATATTAAACCATTTACTTTATACTCATATTCACCAACAAATGTTTTATCATGAAATTCCTTTTTTGCCATTTTATCACGTCCCATTAAGCATCTTATTCAGTAAGTACTTTTGATTGATTTTTCGTTTTTGTATCTAATGCTGCTAATTCAGATGTTTCTTCATTTGATTGCTCAATTTTTATTGTAATAGGGCTTTTTCCACTTCTGGATTTTGCAATAGAGAATGTAATCGTCCAGCCACCTGTAGGGTCATTTGTTTGTGCAGGTGGTGTAATACTACCGCTTACAGAGCACTTGTCAATAATTGTATTGACACGCTGATATGATGTTTCGTTCATATCCTTTGTTTCGTTTATAATGATTGCTTGGAATGTAGACATTTTTGGTGACTCAGAGTATTCTACTGTAGCTGTATTTGTTGCATAATAGCTATATGCTAAATATAATGTTTCGTCTTTGTCATCAGCTGAAAATTTAATTTCTCCTGTATCAGTATCTATAAAGAAATGTCCTTTCGTTACTGGTGTAGCAACACTGTCTACTGCTTCAAATAAATTACCATATTGGTCTATAACTTGTAATTGTTCTACATTATTTGGTACTGGATTTAATATAGCAGAATAAGATACAGTACCTTGTACATTAATTGTTTTAATAGTATTTTTAATTACGTTGTTTCCTGCATCTAGCCATTGAAAATAAAATGCGATAGAGCGTTGAGGCATTTTTTCCCATTCTCCATTTACTTCTGCAGCAAAACCAATATAATCAATATATTGTCCTTTATATACATCTTGGCTTTCTTTTGTTAAATCAACTGTTTCAGCATTATCGAAATTTGGTATATGAGAAACTTTTACTTTTACTGCTGAGTCAGGAGCAGTAAATTGAATACCCATATATGCCCTTTTAACACCATCAATGGTATGTACTACTTCTGTCAATGTTGGTATTTTAGTTAAATCTAAATTTTCAGTATCTATAGTAGCTGTCTTTAAATTTAATTTCACGCCTAATTGACCATATGCAGCAGCATAATCAAAATTTTCTACTTGAGTACCATCTTCTTTTATAGCTGGTCCTGCCTCTCTTATTGCAATTGTCTGAGAAGAAAGACTTGCTCTGTTTGCAATAAGAGTATTATTTTTTGCAGTATTTTCGCTTTTAGAAACAGTTAGTGTAGTATTATACCACAATTCTTCTTGTGCCTGTTCATTTTCTTTGTATGTTGCACCTGAAATTAATGCTTCTAATCTAGGGTCATAAGTAGATAACGCTATTGTTACAGTACCCGCTTGTGTCTGTACATATGTTTTTGCTGGATATGTTGAATTTCCGTCAGGTAAATCTACTGTATTTAAAGAAGTTTCTCTTGTAATAGAATTTACAATCCCAGACCTGGAATTATATGCTTTGCTATAATCTAATTTATTTCCTGCACCATAAGGAACTAACAAAAAATGACCTGCTTGTGGAAAAACAAGCGTTTTAGATAATGTTTTTTGTGCCATTTTAAAAACCTACCTTTCATTATTTACTTTCTATAATTTGCTTTTTGTTAAAAATAGTGCTATATAATACTATTTTCATTCCAGTAACATAAAAATTTTCTACACTAGGTGCCAATGCTCTTGGTGGGTCAAATAGCCTAATAGGGCGTTTCCTAATTGTTTTATTTAATATAAGTGCCTGTATTTGTTCTAAGCACATATCTGCTATATGATTTTCAGTTGTTGGAACACTCACATCTATTTGATAAACTAATCCTGCTTCAATTTCGCTTGCTGTTCTTACACCAGCAGCATTATATATAAATATTTGTTTATTGTTTGCTTTTATTAAATCTGGAGTGGTCATACTTTTGTATATATTGTGACTTTTAAATCCTAAACTTTGTATAAATGGGTCACTTTTAATTGTATAAGCAATGACTTGTTTATCATCTACAACACTCAACATTTTTACCACCACCTAGTTATATACAAAAAATTGATTGATATTTGAAAAAACTTTTTGCTGAAACAAATTAAGTTCATGTTCAAAATATCCAGTATTTTCTTTTAGCCATTGCTCAGCTTGTTGTATTGCCATTGTAGGCGTTCTTGCTTGAAATAACGGGCTTATTTCTTCTAAATTTTTTCCTTCCATACTACCACTAGAAATTTTTTCTTCTCCCAAAATATTAGTATATTTTCCTGCAGGTCTTCCGCTGATAGCAAGCCCCTTTCTTACAGGGTTCCATAAATCGCTGCCCTTATATTCTTCTAAATATGGATTTGATGTATCCATTTTGCTTCCTGTACCATAACTTTCTATAATTGCTTGTGCATATGCTGTTATTTTTGCACTGATGATATTTTTTCCTTCTGCAATACTTTCTTCTCTTTCTATATCGTTTTTTGCTTTATTCAATCGCATTTTTACATCTTTTTCAAATGCTTTCATAATTTCATTTGTTGTTTTCATCAGTTCAGATTTATATAACTCTACAAATCCTGCTGAATTGAATTTTAATGTTGGTCTTTTCCCTTTTGCCACTATCTCAAATCCTCCGATAATTGCAGATATACTATTCCGCTGATTTTAACTTTTTTTTCATCTTCTATACACATTAACGAGCTATCAATACTATCTACTTTACATTTTAAATCTCCAAATTTTCCATTAGAAAATCCCTTTCTTACAATTCTATCTCCTACAGAAATACCATATTTAGCCGGTATTATCATAGTATATATTGTTTGTTCAAGCGTACCATCGTTTGTTTGTTTTAAATTTCTTACAGTAGTGTTCCAAAAACAAAATACATCTTTTTGATATGTCTTAAATGCTAAAGTAGTATTGTAGTCCTCTTCAATATGTATAGGATTTTGTAATGTTACTTTGTCATTTGTTTCGCAGCAATATAAATAAGATAAATCATTGCTGGTATATTCATTTCCAATAGAAACTACCATATATTTTTTGTTTGGTATGCTTTGTCTATCAAAATACATACCACCCTTTATTGGCGATTTATCAGCAAAACTACTAACACAATATCCTTCAAAAAAATATTGTCTTTGTGCTAAATTATAAGCTGCTCTGGTAGAATGTTTTAAACTTGCTTTTACTTTTTGTTTGTTTTCAAAAAATAAATATTCTCCTAATTCTTCTGTGACTGTTTTAAATGTATCTCCAAATATTTGCATACCATACCACCACTGTTAAATATTACTAAGCCTAAAATAGGATATACTTGTGCTATATTCTTTACTTAAATCTGAAAGCAATTTATCAAGCATATCTTGTATTTGATTTTGTAATTTTTCTGGTTCAAAATATTCTACTTTACCACCTGTAATTTGCTTTACTTTAATGCTTTGATTTCTAATACTTGGATATAATAATAAAGCAGTTTGATATACAATAGCACTTTCAAATTTTTTATATTTTTCTGAATTTTCTGGAAGTGAACGCCAATCTTTTACAATATCTTTTATCTTATCTTCTGCCATTCCTCGATATTCATAGAAATCTATTGTTTCATCTGGTAAAAGTTCTTTAGAAGCATTGATTAAATGACGTACTCTATCATGGAATTTTTTTATTTTTAACATAGTATCACCTTAAAAAGTTTACATAATGATGTATATATAATTCAATTATATAATATATTATGTAAATTTGCAAATAGAAAACGGGGCTATTTACTACCCCGTTTTATTTTTATATCAATGTTCTGCTATAAAGTTGTAATAAATCATTGTTTTATTTTTTACTGCATCAGGGTCATCAATGAAATCTTTTGCTAATTCAGCAAATATTTCTGGTTCATCACAACCATATTTTTTCAATGTTTTTCCATAATCTGCATACATAGCATTCATAATAGCATAAAAACACCAAAATCTTTCACTTCCAAAGTGAAATCCTAATTTATCAGCAAATGGTTTTACATCATTTGGTTTCCATTTAGCTCCTTGCTCCCCTGTGGCATAATCCATGTTATTGGCCCATTCAATAGCCATTTTTTCATTCATTTTCATATTATTGATATTTGCTTTCATATTCATATCACCCATCGTAGCATGAATATTATAATTTTTTGCATCATCGTAAGGTTCTTCAATATCTATGTAACCCATACCATAATATTGCATACTATTTCGATTATCTCGTTCATAGTTTTTCCTAGTTCTATTATCATACATAGGATAATATTCAGAACCATACCCTTTTTGCATTGGCATATTTCTATATCCGCCATAATAACCGTTGTCATAATCATTATAATTTAAACCATAATTTTTATTAGTTCTAAATGGAGTATCTCTTAAATATTCTGGAGGAACATTAGTGTTATACATTCCATAACCTTTTTCGTCATAATCTTCATTATATCTTCTGTTATCATATTTGCGATTTCTATCTTTACGTCTTTGCATTTCATTTAATACAAAAGCCTTCATTGCACGAGCCATTATTTACCACTTCCTTTCTTAATATCAGAATTTACTGAAATAGCATTCAAATTTCCTTCTGTAGATGCTGTTGCAGCTGTTGTTGCTGTTGGAACTACTGGAAACGTATGTCTTGTTTTGCATAATTTGCAATCTTTTGCAACAACAAAATAAGGTAAATCAGTTGCTGCAAACAATTTTAAAATTTGTCTGCTTTTTATTTGGTCACCATATAACAAATTACCACATCTTGTAATAACATTAATTGTTTGTGTACCTAATACAATTGCTACTGTTGTATTTTCGTTAACACCTTCTGGTATAGATTGTGCAATACAAATACATACTCTTTCGTGATTTCTTAATCTTTGTTCTGGTATTGTAATACTTAAAACCGTACCAGTTAATGTAACTGCTGTAGAGCGTACAAAGTGGCAGCAACCACCACAAGCATATCCTTGATTATTATCTGAACCTCCCACGACTAAAGTCGTAGGGTTCTAAAGATAACTAAAGTTATCTTATTTAAGAAGTTTGGTATTTAAGTTTTCACCTAATTTATTAGGCAACCCTTATTCTTATCGGCGTGTCCAGTTCGCCTCTATCGTATAAGACTCTAAGGTCTACAACATTACTTTTGCGCATTATATTTAATGCTCCATTTACATCAGCATTTAAAGTTTTTCCATTAGCACATTGATATAATCCACGTTTCACTCTTTTACCACTAAATGTGTATTTTTGTGGGTTATCTGCATTATATATTGGAATGTCGTCTTTATCAAAGAAACTTGCTTTAGAAGTATAACTTTCTTCTTGTTCTATATATTTAATTCCATATAATTTGCACATATATTCTAACTTTTCTCTTAGCTTTCCGAAAGAAATATTTACAAAATTTTGATTATTTCTTTTTTTCATTTTTGAGTTCATTTGAAAAGTTTCATTATATCCACATATTAATGTGCCAATATTATTTTTTAAACAATAATTAATAATAATTCTTGCACTTTTAGACATATAGTCATTTACTTTATTATTTCTAATTCTTCTAATTTTATTTTGCCTATTGGTGCATTTCTTACCAAATTTTTGTCTATCTTTAATACTTTGTAATCTAGCATTTTCTTTATTAAACCATTGATTTATAGATTTCAATCTTCTACCGTCTATAATGAAAGATTTTCCACTATTTGTAACACAAGTAGCAAGATTATCAACACCTAAATCTATCGCAAGTGCATTGTTTGTATTTAAATTACTTTGAACTTCTTTTTCTTCATAACAGTATTGAATTTCAAAGAACCTTGCTTTATTTTTAGGAATAATTCTAATCTCTTTAATTTTCTTATCTATAAGTTTAGGTGGAATATTAATAATTATTCCTTTGTGTTCTTTCTTATAGCTTTGAGAATATGGAATTGTAAGCTGATTTTCGTTTAATCTTACAAAACCTATAATCAAAGTTGTAAAACCATCTTTAGGAAGATACTTAGGAAGTTTGATGTCTTTAAAAGAATATTTACCTTTTTTAGCTAATTTAATTAAGCCAAAGAATGCTTTAAACATTCCGTCGACTTCTTTTAAAATCTGTTGAGCCATATTTGAATTTAATAATTTATAGTTCTCAGAACTTTTTAATAAGGCATAATTCTTTTCATAGTTTAAGTATTTATTTTCAGTAAAATAATATTGCCTTATGTTATATATAGCTTGATTTGCTAAATTCTTAGCTACATGGCTTAACTCTTTTAAATTTAAGTAATCTTCTTTAGATAATTGTTTTACTTGTTGTTTCATAGTCAAATACACTTATATCACCTCTCTTTCTAATCTACATTATAGTACATTTTACTAGAAAGGTAAATATTCCGTAAAAAGTAATTTTATTTTTTTATACGATACAAGTGAACTATACACATAGAACCCTATTATTCTAATCGTATTAAAGGTTGTCGTTCATACTAAAACGCTACTTTTAGTACAGTTCTCTTATGAACTTCTTTAGCTTTCACTAAAGCACAGACTATATCTTATCCATATTCTAAATTAATTTAGAACTTAGGCGAAACCACTTCCCATATCAATCGCTTATATGGTACTTCCCTCAAGAGGAATAGTCGTTGAGCCTTACCTTTTGGTCTTGGTTGCTGATTTGCCATTCTTAAAACACTTAGGATTTAACCTTATGTCATCTCAATTATTTTTTCTGCTTTCGCCACATTCACACTTATACCATATTTTTTTATAAAAAACTTAGGTATTACGTTGTAGTTAATTGAGCTTTAGGCATTGTTCCAGCAGTTCAGTTTCTTTGTTGGTATGGGTAGAACCATACACTACATACAAGTTTCCCTATATGCTTACTATATCACGACTAAAGTTACGAGTGTTCTTGTCGCTTCTAATAAATAACAAGCCATTTTGTTATCTCCTTTCTTTTCCTTCTATGATTTCTAATTTTTTTTCTATAATTTCTAAGCGTTCATTTATTTTTGTAAAATCATCTTTCAACTCTTTTATAATTTTTTGTGATTGATTGTTTAAATTTGTCAAAATATCTTGATTTGTTAATGAACTGTCTTCTATATAATTAATTACTTGTAGTATTACAGAAAACAATGTTAATGCATCAATATTTGCATTCAAATTATTATTTTGACCAGTATTAAACATCTTCATCACTCCAAAAATAAAATAAAGACGATAAGTATTATAACTCACCGTCTTTTTTAAAATCACGTCAATCTATTGACGGAAAGTACCACATTAAGGTATATTAATTATATATTAGTTGCAACCACAGCCACAACCGCAGCCATTATTATAGCTGCCACAGCCACCATTAAATCCTCTCCAATTCATCATTACGCTTTCATAAGGGGAACACGTAATATAAGCTGGTCGTGGAGTTGGATTTAAGTTAGACAATAAATTAGCTGTTTGTGCTTGCTGTGACAACTGCAATTCATATGCACTAGCACGGTCACGCAACTCTTGAATTGTATTTTGTGTCATCATGTCAACAATTCTTTGAGTATTAGCGTGGCCTGCTTCTATTACATTGCAGGTACTTCTCTCAATTTGGAAAGCAACATCTTTAATATTGCTCTTTAAATCACAACAGCAATTCTGCATCTGGAAACCTAAGTTATTGATAGCTTGATTTGTGCTATTAAATCCATTACATAATGAAGATTGTACGCCTGTAAATCCAGCCTGCATTGTATTATTTAAGCTAAATGTAGCATCGCAAATACCTTGCTGTATGCCTCTAATTCCATTATCTAACTGATTAAAATTAAAAGAATCAGCTAAATCACTTGTGGTTGCACAATTTCCTTTATTTCCACCGAAAAAGCCTCCATTGCCCCAACCGCCAAATGCAAATAACAGAATTAAGACAATCCAAAACGCACCACCATCGCCCCACATTCCATTGTTGCGATTGCCATCTTGTCCTAATACATATCCTTCTAGCATTTCACTCATTTAAAATTCCTCCTTTATCATTTATTTTTATATTTACAGCCATTTTGGCATATAAATCACTTTTTAAATACTTCTTGATGATTTTGAAGAAAGTTATCAAACATCTGTAATTCATTTTCTGGAACACCAAATTTTTGAAGTTGTTGTTTCATTTGTGCAACATCATTTTTAGATATTCCACCATTTTTTTGCATTGTTTGTGCTAAATAATTTTGTAATGCTTCTGGTGATTGTCCATTAAATTGGTTCATAAGTTGCATAATATTCCCCATATTTGGATTTTTAGCACCTAACATATTTAATGCAATATTTTTTACATAAGGTATTTTCATTAAATTACCTATAGTGTTTCCTAGCATATTCATCAAAGGGTTCATTTTTTACCCCCCTTTTCATTCTGTGCTTTTTCTATTGGAGAATTTACTGCTATATCTTGTCCTGATTGAGGTATATTTTCTTGATTTGTTTGCATCATAGGTAACTGACTTGCTACTTGAAAAACCATATTTTTAAACTGCTCATAATCATTTTTTAACATCTCATGGTTTTTCAATAAATTATCAAAATCACCTTTTGATACAAAATCTTCCGATTTTGTATTTATATTGCCTTCAATTACATTATTTTGTGTTGGTTCTGCAGTTTTAAATTCAAATACAGATATAATTGGATAGCCTTGATTATCTAATTTTTTAATATAAAATTTAGGTTCTCTGCTGTCCATAAGCATATATTGTTTGCCTGCTGGAATTGGATACATTTTTGCTCCTTCATATCCATCAACAAAAGGAATATCTTGTCCAGGTGACATTTGTTGTAATTGGTTCATATTGTAATTTTGTTCTGGATACATTCCACCCATTCTTTGCATTGTTTGAATATATGGATTATATGCAGTTGTTCCATAATTTGGTGTGTATGGATATGTATTATATGCCATAAAACTTTCCTCCTTTAGACAAAAAATAAAGACCCTAAATTTATTATAGAGTCTTTATTTTTTATAGTAAACGACATAAAAATGACATCTTTATGACATATTTTCTAAAAAAATAATATTAAAAATTTCTTTTGTATCTTTCGTTTGGTTTTCCAATTTTATCATAATTTTGCTTATTTTAGTTGAAATCCTATCAATAATTCTTTGTACTTGTCTATAACTATAATCCATTTCATCAGCTATTTCCTGATATAAGTATTGTTTACGAAGCATTTGAAGTACTATTTTTTCATTTTTATTAAAATTCATAATAACTAAAAATTCATTAAAAATGTCTTCATTAACACATTCCCTTATACAATTTAATAGTTTTTTCTTTTCTTGCTTATCCAATGTTGAAAGCATCCCCTTTACTATCAATATTTTCTATTCTAAAACAAATTTGCTTCTTTTAAAATAATATAAATAGCAAGTACAAAATACATAAAATGGTTATTGATA
>CAMWQH010000003.1 GCA_947176435.1 uncultured Mycoplasmataceae bacterium | reverse complement strand
ACCTATTCTTACAATATTTTTTTACTAAAATAACAAACAAAAATTTAACATTTTCTTCAATTATTCTTTTTTTGTTTAACAAGTTATAGTTGCTCTTTTCAAAAAAATACAGAGAAAATTGAATTTGTCCAATTGATCGAAATGTTATGTATGAATATTATAGAGGCATAAAAAACGGTTGACATAATAAAAAAGATAAAAAATTTTATTTGCCGAACAAACAACTAATAACGAATACAGATAATGCTACGCAACATTCTGAAGATGAAAACAATTATTTACATGTTTTATTGATAAATAAGGAATCTACCGATCCTTTAACATTTGATTTCAGCTTCCAAATTATTTAACTAATTATTTAACTAAATTATTATTACTTATATACTAAAAGTGACAAACTCTAAGATCTTTCTTGGAGTTTATATGTAATTTCTGCAAAAATTTGTAAATTTAAAACATTTTTTTAATTATTTGGAAAATTATGATATTATATATATACGCTTTCTCACATTGAGATTGCTGATACACCAAAAAGTGTTGTCAAGTATCAGGGAACTCAATAAACACCGAAAAAGCGATTAAAATACATCAGAAAGGCAACAAGAAAACAACTTATGAATCAAGAATTAAGAATTAAATTATTTTCTTATGATCATGAATTATTAGATAAATCAGTCAAGAAAATAATTGAAATCGCTGTTAACACTAACTGCGAAATCAAAGGTCCAATTCCTCTTCCAACAAAGAAAGAAGTTTTTACAGTGTGTAGATCTCCACACGTATACAAACCTGCGATGGAACAATTTGAACGTAGAACCCACAAACGTTTAATTGTTCTTAAAAAAGCTTCAATCCAAACAATTGATGCTCTTAAAAGATTAATCATTCCATCAGGAGTAGAAATTCAAATCACTTTATAGTGAAATGAACGAAACAAGGAGATAAATTATGAAATACATAATTGGAACAAAAGTGGGAATGATGCAAGTATTCGACGTTAACGGAAAACAACTTGCTGCAACAGTAGTTAGTTGCGAACCAAACGTTGTACTTGAAATCAAAAAAAACAAAAACATCAAAGTGGGTTATTTAGATGTTGAAAAGAAACAAAGAAAAACCAAAGCATACAATGGTATCTTTACTAAAGTAAATGCTCAACCTAAAGAATTCATTCGTGAATTTAAAGGAACTGAAGGTTACAAAGTAGGTGACTTAATTAGTGTTGATACATTTAGCAAAGGTCAATATGTTGATGTTCAAGGTATTACTAAGGGTCACGGTTTCACTGGTGCAATTAAGAGATGAAACTTTAAAATCGGTCCTTTAGCTCATGGTGCAGGATATCCTCACAGATATCAAGGTTCAGTAGCCTTTGGTCGTGGTGGTAGTCAAGCACAAAGAGTACCTAAAGGTAAGAAGATGTCAGGTCACTACGGACATGAACTAGTAACAATTCAAAATTTAGTTGTTTTAGATGTAATTAAAAATCGTAATTTAATTTTATTGTTAGGTGCAATTCCTGGTCCAACAGGAAGTGTAGTAACAATTAAAACTTCAGTTAAATATCCAACAAAGAAAACTGAATACCAAATTATTACTAAAGAAATCAAGGAAGAAATTTTGAAAGAAAACGAAAACCTTGAAGATAAAGAAGCTTTACACAAAGCAAACGAAGAGGCAGAAGCTAAAGCTGCTGCTGAGGCAAAAGCTGCAGAAGAAGCAAAGAAAGCTGAAGCTGCTGCTAAGCAAAAAGAAAAAGAAGCTGCAGAAAAAGCTGCTAAAGCAGCTAACCCAGCTGAAGGTGCTAAGAAATAATAGGAGGTTAATATGAGTAAATTAAATTTAATTAATATTGATGGAAAATCAGTAAAAGAAATCAGTTTTGAACTTCCTACAGACAAAGTTTATAACCAAGCAATGTTTGATCAAGTATTAGCTGAAAATGCTGGTAATAGACAAGGTACACACTCTACTTTAACTAAAGCAGAAGTTAGAGGTGGTGGTAAAAAACCTTTACAACAAAAACACTCTGGTAACGCAAGACAAGGTTCTATTCGTAACCCTCATTGAGTAGGTGGTGGTGTTGCTTTTGGACCAAAGCCAAATAGAAATTATAAATTAGGTGCAAACAAACAAGTATCTAAGAAAGCTTTTGATTCTGCTTTATTAGTAAAAATGAATAACAAAACTCTATTTATTATTGAAGATCAAAAAATTTCTAAACCGTCAACTAAAATTGCTACTAAATTATTTAAAGCATTAAAAATTGATGGTCAAAAGAATTTATTTGTAACTTCTGATGCTAAAGAATCTTTAAATATTATCAAGTCTTTTGCAAATATCAATAAAACTGCTGCTAAAAAATTTAACCAAGTTTCAGTTAAAGATATTTTAAATGCTAAAAATGTAATTGTTGAATTATCAGCAATTAAGAAATATGGAAAGGTAGGTGCATAATATGGAATTCTCAAGAATTATTATTAAGCCTGTTCACACTGAAAAATCTTACGCTCAACAAAATATTGAACCTAAGAAACACGCATTTATTGTTGATCTTAGTGCAACTAAGAGTGACATTAAATTAGCATTTGAATCTATTTATGGTTTTGCTCCTACGAAAGTTTCAACTCAAATTAGAAAACCTGCAAAAATTAGAACTGGTACAGCTAAACCTGGTTTTACTAAAAAAGTAAAAATCGCTTATGTAACTCTTCCAGCAGGTATGTCAATTTCAGCTGAACAACAAGCCGAAGAATCTAAAAAAGTTGAAACTAAAAAAACTGAATCAACTTTAAAAGAAGTAAAAAAAGACTCTAAAAAAGTTGAGAAGAAAGCTGAACCTAAAAAAGCAACTTCTAACTTAAAAGAAGTTACGAAGGAAGCTAAGTAAGGAGTAAATTATGGCAATAAAATCAATTAAAGCTCGTTCAAAAGGTAAACGTACATCAATTCTTATTGATTTCAAGAAAGTTTTATCTACAAATTCAAACAAACCAAACAAATCTCTTACTAAATCAATCCACAACCAATCTGGTAGAAATAATCAAGGTATCATTACAACAAGACACCAAGGTGGTGGTCATAAGAGAAAATACCGTGAAATTGATTTCAAGAGAAATAAAGATGGTATTGAAGCAATTATTCAAACAATTGAATATGATCCAAACAGAACTGCATTCATTTGTTTAATCTCATATTTAGATGGTACTAAGAATTATATTTTAGCTCCGCGTGATATTAAAGTTGGTGACAGAATTGTTTCTGGTGAAAAAGTAGATATTAAAACAGGTAACACTTTATTATTAAAAAATATTCCTGAAGGTACTTTTGTACATAATATTGAATTAATCCCAGGACATGGTGGCCAAATCGCTAGAAGTGCTGGTGGATTTGCTCAAGTATTAGGTAAAGATGAAACAGGAGCATACACTATTTGTAAATTGGCTTCTGGTGAAGTTAGAAAAATTTCTAACGATTGTAGAGCAACAATCGGTGTGGTATCTAATGAAGACCACAACTTAGTTAACTTAGGAAAAGCAGGTAGAAGCCGTCACATGGGTATTAGACCTACAGTTCGTGGTAGTGCTATGAACCCTAATGATCACCCACACGGTGGTGGTGAAGGTAGACAATCTATTGGTTATGATGCACCTCGTACACCATGAGGTAAACGTCATATGGGTGTTAAGACTAGAAGACAAAAGAAAGCTTCTAGCGCTCTAATCATTAGAAGAAGAAATGGAAAATAAGGAGTAAAACATGTCAAGAAGTAGTAAAAAAGGTGCATTTATAGATGCTAGTTTACTTAAAAAAGTAAATGCTGCTAAAAACGATCCAAAACACAAACCAATCAAAACCTGATCAAGAAGAAGTACAATCTTCCCAGAATTTGTTGGTTTAAACTTCAGTGTTCACAATGGAAAATCTTTCATTAACGTTTATGTTACTGAAGATATGGTAGGCCACAAATTAGGTGAATTCGTTCCTACTCGTACATTCAAACAACACTCATCTAATAACAAAGCTGAAGATGCTAAAGTCGCAGCAGCTACAGGAGCAAGCAAATAAGGGGTAATATATGAAAGCATACGCAATTCAAAGAAATATTCGTGTTTCATCATCTAAAGCTAAATTAGTTTGTGATTTAATCCGTGGCAAAAAAGTTAAAGATGCTATCGTAATTTTAGACCACACTGAAAAGAAAATGGCTCCAATTATTAAGAAGTTATTAAACTCTGCTATTGCAAACGCAACTAACACTAAAGGTTTTAGTAGTGTTGATAATTTATACATCTACCACATAGTAGCAAACCAAGGAACTACTATGAAACGTGCTTTACCACGTGCTAAAGGTTCTTCTAATATGATTAGAAAACGTACAAGCCATATTGAAATCATTTTAAGTGATGATCCTAAACAAAAAGAAAAAGACTTATTAGCTATCAAGGCTAAGAAAGCTAAAAAAGGAGGTAAGAAATAATGGCACAAAAAATAAATCCTAATGGATTACGTTACGGAATTAACAAAAATTGAAACTCACGTTGAATTGCTAAAAACGATCAACAAGTAGCTCAATGATTAGTTGAAGATGAAAAAATCCGTAAATACATGTTATCTACTTACAAAACTGCTCAAATCGTTAACGTAGAAATTGAAAGAACTCAGAAAAATGTAGACGTATTCGTTACTTGTGGTCAACCAGGTTTAATCATCGGTAAAGAAGGCACTAACATTCCTGTAGTTACTCTTGCTATTAACAAAATTGTTGATAGAAAAACAAAAGTTAACGTAAACGTTATTGCTCATGGTAACCCTGCAACAAGCGCTAGAGTAATTGCTAGAGAAATTGCTGACGCTATCGAAAACCGTGTTTCATTTAGAAATGCTCAAAAAATGGCTATCAAGAAAGTTATGGGTTCTGGTGCTTTAGGTATCAAAACTACAGTTTCAGGTCGTTTAGGTGGAGCTGAAATGGCTAGAGAAGAAGGTTATTCTCATGGTGTTATTCCTTTAACAACTTTAAGAGCTGACATTGATTATGCTATTGAAGAAGCATTAACAACTTATGGTAAAATCGGTGTTAAAGTTTGAATTAACCGTGGTGAAATCTTTGCAAAAGGGTTAAACAACCAAGTCGTTATTAAACAACAAGACAAATTTGGTGACAAGAAACGTAACAATCGTCACAACAACAGACCTGCAAGAAACAGTAAACCTGCAACTGTTGCTAATAAGGAGGCTAAATAATTATGATGCAACCAAAACGTGTAAAATATCGTAAACCTCATCGTACTAGATACGATGGTAAAGCTAAAGGTAACAAATACGTTGCTTTTGGTGAATACGGATTAATGGCAACAACTGGTAATTGAATTACTGACAAACAAATTGAAGCTGCCCGTGTTGTTTTATCAAAAGCTTTAGGTAAAACAGGAAAAATGTGAATTCGTATCTTCCCTCAATTATCTTTAACAAAGAAACCATTAGAAGTACGTATGGGTTCAGGAAAAGGTAATCCTGAACAATGAGTGGCCGTTGTTAAAAAAGGTACAGTTATGTTCGAATTAGCCGGTATTCCTGAACCACTAATGAAAGATACATTAAGAAAAGCAGGAAACAAGTTAAATGTTTTAACTCGTGTTGTTAAGAAAGGAGAATTAAAAAATGATTAAGGAATTAAATCAAAAAACTAATGAAGAAATTTGTGCTTTAATCGTAAGATTAAAATTACAATTACTTGAGTCACGTTTTAAAATGGCTTCTGGTGAATTAGAAAAAACTCACAAGATCGCTGAAATTAGAAAAACAATCGCTCAAGCTTTCACAGTTTTAAATTCTCGTGGTATTGACTTAACTATTGGTACACATGGTGTAACTATGTATGACCGTAAAAATAATAAAGTTAAATCAATTAACAATGTTATCGAAAACTCTCTTGATGCTAAAGATGAAACTGCAAAAAAATCATCTAACAAGACAGTTGAACAATCAATTGCACAATCTACAGTTGCTGCAAGCAAGTTAGAAAAAACTAACAACAACCCAGAAATAACTAAAGTTGAACAAAAGAATACATCTAACCAAAAGTTAGTACAATCTAAAAAAACTTCAACTGAGGTTAAGAGAAAGGTAATAGGAGCATAATATGGAAAGAAATAGTCGTAAGGTCTTCGCTGGAGTAGTAGTTTCTACTAAGATGAACAAAACTATTGTAGTTGAAGTAGAAAGAAAATACTTACACCCACTATATAAGAAACAAGTTATTTCTCACAAGAAATACCATGTTCACGATGAAAAGCAAGAAGCTAAAGTGGGAGATACTGTAAGAATCATTGAAACAAGACCAATTAGTAAAACTAAGTTTTACCGTTTACAAAAGATTACAGTTAAAGCTAAATAATATAGGAGGTAAAAGTTATGATTCAATTTATGACAAGAATGAACGTTGCAGATAACTCAGGCGCTAGAAAAGTAGGAGTTATTAAAATTCTAGGTAACTCAAGACAAAGATATGCAACAGTTGGTGATATTGTAAAAGTATCAGTAAAAGATTGCATTCCAGAATCTGGTGTTAAAAAAGGCCAAATGTTTTTAGCGGTAATTGTAAGAACTAAAAAAGGTATCAAACGTGAAAACGGCAATAAGGTGGCATTTGATGACAATGCATGTGTTTTATTAAAAGAAGATAAAACACCTCGTGGAACTCGTATTTTTGGTCCAGTAGCTAAGGAATTAAGGGATAAAGGTTTCACAAAGATCATCTCTTTAGCTCCAGAGGTATTGTAAGAGAAGGAAAGGAATTATTATGAACAGAATTAAAAAAGGTGATAAAGTCAGAGTAATCTCTGGAAAACTATCAACAAAAGAAGGTGTTGTTTTAAAAGTCTTTCCTAAAAACAATACTGCTATTGTTGAAGGTTTAAATATGGTTAAGAAACATACTAAACCTTCTGCTAATGCAGAAAAAGGTGGAATTATCGAAAAAGAAGCTCCAATTAACTTATCAAAATTAGCATTAGTTGCTCCAAAAGCTCCTAGAGGAGTATCTAAAATTTCTTACCAAATTAACAAATCTGGCAAGAAAGTTAGAATTGCTAAAAAAACAAATACAGAAATCGCAGGTAAATAATTATGCAAAATACATTAACTAAAAAATACCAAGAACAAATTAAAAATGCATTAATGACTGATGGTGCTTACAAATCAGTTATGCAACTGCCTAAGCTTGAAAAAATTGTTATCAACTCAGGTGTTGGTGACGCTACAACCGATGCTAAATTATTAGAATCAGTAGTTAACGAATTAACTGCTATTACTGGTCAAAAACCAGTAATCACACGTTCTAAAAAAGCGATTGCTACTTTCAAGTTACGTGAAAATCAAGGTATTGGTGCTAAAGTCACATTAAGAGGAGAAAAAATGTGAAACTTTATCGAAAACTTAATTAATATTGCGCTTCCTCGTGTTAGAGACTTTAAAGGTATTCCTAACAATTCATTTGACCACCATGGTAACTATACATTAGGTATTAAGGAACAAATTATCTTTACAGAAATTAACTATGATGATGTAAAGAAAATTCGTGGATTTGATGTTACTTTCGTAACTTCATCTAACGATGATGAACAAGCAAGAAAATTATTAAAAGCAATTGGTTTACCATTTGCTAAAACGAAAGGTAACAATTAATTAGGAGGAAAAAATGGCTAAAAAATCATTAATTGCAAAACAACAAAGAACACCTAAGTATTCAACAAGAAAATACACTCGTTGCGTACGTTGTGGTCGTGTTCACGGAGTATACAGTAAATTTGGATTATGCCGTATTTGCTTACGTGAATTAGCACACAAAGGACAAATTCCTGGTGTAAAGAAAGCATCTTGATAGGAGGTAAAACATGTATATAGATCCAATTTCAGATTTAATCACAAAGATTAATAACGCTAGAAAAGCAAAATTACCAGAAGTTACAATTTACACTAGTAAATTAACTACTGCAATTTTGGATGTATTAAAAGAACAAGGATACATTGAAGACTATGCAATAGCTAAAGATAAAAAATCTTCAAATAAAGTAACGACTATTAAATTAAAATACAAAAACTTTATTTCAAGTATTAACGGAATCAAACAAATCTCTAAACCAGGTTTAAGAGTTTACCAAGAATCTAAAAAATTACCAAAGGTATTAAACGGTTTAGGAATTGCTATTATTTCTACTAGCCAAGGTATTGTAACAGATAAATTCGCTCGTAAAAATAACTTAGGTGGCGAAATTATCGCATATGTTTGATAGGAGGAAATATGTCAAGAAAAGGTAATAAATTAATTCCAATCCCACAAGGTGTAACAGTGACCATCAATCCTAATGATGTTAAAGTTTCAGGACAATCTGGAACATTAACAGTTGCTTACCCATCAACTTTGATTAAAGTTGAAAACGTTGATAACAAAGTTAAAGTATCAAGAGCTAACGATGAAAAGCAAACAAGAATGTTCCATGGAACAATTAATTCAAACATCGCTAATGCTATTGAAGGTATTCATAAAGGTTACCAAAAACACTTAAAAATCGTTGGTGTAGGTTATAAAGCTTCAGTTAGTGGAAATAAATTAACATTAGCTATTGGTTTTAGCCATCCAGTAGTATTTGAAATTCCACAAGGCTTAAAAGTAACTTGTCCAACTCCTACTGAAATCTTAATTAATGGTATTGATAAAATTGTTGTAGGTGAATTTGCAGCAAAAGTGAGAATTACTAGAAAACCTGAACCATATAACGGTAAAGGAATAATGTATTCAGATGAACACATTATCCGTAAGGTTGGTAAAACCGCTGAAGGTGCTAAGAAATAAGGAGACTAATAATTATGAAACAACAAAATATTAATCGTAAAGAACAAAGAACAATTCGTCACAAAAGAATTACTAACCACCTTAAAGCAATTAGCAATACTAAACCTCGTTTAGTAATATCAAGATCTAATGCTAATATTGTTGCTCAAATTATTGATGACAAAACTGGAAAAACATTATTCAGTTCATCAACACTTCAATTAAAACTTAAAGGTAACAATATTAAGAATGCTACTCTAGTAGGTGAAGATATTGCTAAAAAAGCAGTAGCTAACAACGTAACTGCAGTAGTGTTTGACCGTGGGGGAAACAAATATCACGGAAAAATTAAAGCCTTAGCAGATGCAGCAAGAGCTAATGGATTAAAATTCTAGGAGAAAAATATGGCAAACGAAATTAAACAAGAAAACAAACCAGTAGAACAAGCACAAGAAACAAAAGAAGCGAAAGTAGAAACTAAAGAAGTTAAAACTGATGCTAAAGTTGAATCTAAAGATTCAAAGAAACCTAATTCAAAAAACAACCGTGGACCTAAGAAACCAAATCGTAGAGTTTCTACAAGTGGTTATGAAGAAAAAGTTGTTGATATTAAGAGAATATCAAAAACTACAAAGGGTGGACGTAGAATGCGTTTCTCTGCTTTAGTTGTTATTGGTGATAAAAACGGTAAAGTAGGTTATGGTATTGGTAAATCTGCTGAAGTTCCAAATGCTATTAAAAAAGCAGTTAAAAATGCTCGTAATAATGTAAAAAAAGTTATTATGAACAAAAAAGGAACTTTATATCATGAAGTAACTGGTTATGAAGCTGCATCTAAAGTTTTAATCAAACCTGCAAAACCAGGTACTGGTATTGTTGCTGGTGGTGCAATCCGTGCTGTTATTGAATCTGCAGGATTCAAAGATGTTTATACTAAGAACTTAGGATCAAACACTAAAATGAACATGGTTCAAGCTACAATCAATGGTTTATTAAGTCAAAAACATCCTTCAATTGTTGCTAAATTACGTGACAAAGATGTTAAAGACTTATAGGAGGTAGACAATGGAATTAAACAAATTAAAATACACAAAGGGTTCTAGAAATCACAAGACTAAAACATATGGTCGTGGTTTTGGTAGTGGAATTGGTAAGACTTCAGGTAAAGGTACTAAGGGTCAAAAATCTCGTAAATCTGGTAAAGTAAGATTAGGTTTTGAAGGTGGTCAAACTCCTTTATATCGTAAAATACCTAAAGTTGGTTTTAACAACTACAACTTCAAAGAAAATTATGAAGTAATTACTTTAAACCAAATCATTAAATTAGGTAATGAAGAAATTACTAAAGAAATTTTAGCTAAGAAAAATTTAATTAGCACTAAAGATGCTAAAGTTAAACTTATCGGAAATGCTAAATTATCAAAAGCATTAGTTATTAATGTAGATAAAGCCTCTGAAGGTGCTGCTAAATTAGTAAAAGATGCAGGTGGAGAAATTAAATACTCTAAATAATGGAAAAAAGAGCTAACAAAAGTTTTTGAGTAACTTTTAAAGAAATTTTTACAAACAAAAATGTTATCTTCTCATTGTTGATAACAATTTGTTTAATTATTTTCTTTCATTTTGTCAGTACTCTAACTATG
Organism: uncultured Mycoplasmataceae bacterium; assembly: GCA_947176435.1. Taxonomy (GTDB): domain Bacteria; phylum Bacillota_I; class Bacilli_A; order Mycoplasmatales; family Mycoplasmoidaceae; genus Malacoplasma_A. The sequence goes on along the minus strand of CAMWQH010000003.1, from coordinate 5,435 downwards.
CCAGGAATCAAACTTCCTGATGGATACCACCAATCTGATTCATTTGCTAACATGATGAACTTGTTAGCTGGTGGTGGTTTATCAAAAATGTCAATGTTTGCTGTTGGTGTTGGTCCTTATATTACTGCGCAAATTATTGTGCAATTACTATCAAGTGATCTTATTCCACCATTATCAAGAATGGCAAAACAAGGTGAACGAGGTAGAAGAAAATTAGAAATCATTACTAGATTTTTAACACTTCCTTTTGCCTTAGCACAAGCATATGCAGTTATTGCAATGATCTTAAGAAGTGGTTCAAGTGGAGAAAGTTCAAGTATTACAATCTATGGACATTCTGCTATTAGTGAACTAAGTGCTGGAGAAATAATTAGTTTGTTGTTAACATTAACCGGTGGAACATACGTTTGTATTTTTCTAGGTGATATTATTACAAAACGTGGTGTAGGTAACGGAGTTACCTTATTAATTCTTTCTGGTATCGTTGGATCAATTGTTCCTGACTTTACATACGCATTCCAATCAATTAGCGGAAAAATTAACCCAAGTATTTCAACATATCATTTAACTGTGGCTCTAACATTCTTACTTTATGTTGCGTTTTTTGTATTGATTTTAGTCTTTGCAATATTTATCAATGGTGCAACAAGAAAAATTCCAGTTCAACAAGTAGGACAAGGTTTTAGTTCTAAAATTGATGATCTAGCCTTCTTACCAATCAAACTTAATCCTGCTGGAGTAATTCCAGTCATCTTCGCTTCGTCAATAATGACTATCCCTGGAACTATTGCTCAATTTTTACCAGAAGATAACGCCAAGTGAATTCTTGAAGAGAATTTCACTTTAACCTCATGAGTTGGTATGAGTTTATACTTCATCTTCATTATCTTATTCTCATTTTTCTACTCATACGTCCAAGTTAATCCGCAACAACTATCTGAAAATTTTGAAAAATCAGGCAAGTTCATTCCTGGTGTAAAAAATGGTGAAGATACCGAAAAACAAATTACTAAAGTATTAACAAGAATTAACTGAATTGGTGCACCATTCTTAGCTATTATTTCACTAATGCCTTATATTCTTTCCAAGGTTACTGGAATTCCAAGTGGTTTATCGCTTGGTGGTACAGGTATTATCATTATTGTTTCTGGTTCACTTGAATTGTGAAATTCAATTAAGTCCGCTTCTACAACTAGTGGATATAACGTTACTAAAACAAAGATTGTTAGTTCGTTCGATTCCACTGCAAGTAGTTCTAAGACTACAAGATTATGATAAGAGGTAAATTATGGTATTAGTATTATTAGGTGCCCCAGGATCAGGCAAAGGAACGTTATCAGCAAAACTTAAAAATGAATTAGGATACATCCATTTATCTACAGGTGATCTTTTTAGAAAGATCATGAAATCAGATAGTCCATTAGGCAAAAAAATTAATGAAATTATTCAATCAGGTAAATTAGTTAGTGATGATTTAACTAATGAATTAGTTAAACAAGAATTGTCTTCTATTCAAAATAAAAATATTGTTTTGGACGGTTATCCAAGAACAGTTGATCAAGCTAAATATCTTGATTCAATTACTAAAGTTGATAAAGCGGTTTTAATTAACGTTAACAATGATATTGTTATCAAAAGAATTTCTGGAAGAAGAATGTGCCCTAAATGCAATAGCATTTACAACATTTATTTTATGCCTCCTAAATCTGAAAATGTTTGTGACCACGATGGTACAACTTTAATTCAAAGAAAAGATGACAACATCGACTCAATTACTAAACGTTTAGAAGTTTATGAAAAACAAACTAAACCTTTAATTGACTATTACAAACACCGTCAAATCTTGGTCGAATTTGACGGCAACAACAATCAAGACCAAATGTTTGAGGCAATTAAAAAATTCTAATGATTTACCTTAAATCAAACGAAGACATTGCCTTGATTAAGCAAGCTTGTGCTATTTGAAAAAAAGTAAGACAAGTGTTAATTGACAAAACCAAACCCGGTGTCAGCTTAATCGCCCTTGATAAACTTGCAAATGATGTTGCAAAACAAAACAATGCGAGTTGTAGTTTTTACAAATGTTACGGTTTTCCTAAACACATTTGTATCTCTGTGAATGATCAATTAATTCACGGAATTCCAGATGACTACGTGATTCAACCAAATGATTTAATTACATTTGATGTAGGAATTACTTATCAAGATCACATATGCGATTCTGCATTTAGTTTGGTGGTAGAACCATCTAATAATAGTGAAGCAAACGAAATTAATCGCGTAACTAAACTTGCATTGGATGAATCCTTAAAACCAATTAAACCTGATAATCATATCGGAGATATTAGTGCCAAAATATATGAAATCGCATCCACCAATGGTTATGATGTGATTCGTGACTTTGGGGGTCATGGATGTGGAAATCACGTTCATGAAGATCCAATGATCTTATGCTTTGGAAAACCTCATACAGGAGTCAAAATCAAAAAGGGTATGGTGTTATGCATAGAACCTATGTTAATGACTGGTGGTCATGAATATTACATTGATTCAAAGAATAAATGAACTGTATATTCATCAAACCACAAATTAACATGTCACTGAGAACATATGGTTCTAGTAACAGATCAAGGTTGTGAAATCTTGACTGAATAAATCTTAAAAAAGGAGAAAAAATAAAAATTAATGGCAAATGATGCAATAAAAATTAATGGAACAGTTAAAGAAGTGCTTAATGCAAATTCTTATAAAGTTCAATTAGAAAATGGAATTGAAGTAATGGCTAGCGTGTCTGGTAAAATGCGTCTTCACAAGATTCAGATTTTACAAGGCGATACTGTCCAAGTTGAGTTAAGTCCATATGACTTAACACGTGGAAGAATTACTTACCGCCGTTAATTTTCATATATAATATAGAAACTATGAAAGTAAGAGCATCTGTAAAACCAATCTGCAAAGATTGTAAAATTATTAAAAGAAAAGGTCGTGTAATGGTTATTTGTAAAAATCCAAAGCACAAACAAAGACAAGGATAGAAGGAGAACAAAATGGCACGTATATTAGGTGTAGACATTCCTAACAACAAAAAAGTTCCTTACTCACTTTCTTATATCTATGGTATTGGTATACCAATGGGAAAGAAAATTTGCAAAGAAGCAAATATTGATCCAGAAAAGAGAGTAAGCGAATTAACTGAAAAAGAATTAGCAGCAATCCGTGAAGTTGCAGTCAAGTTAACACTTGAAGGTGATTTAAGACGTGAAGTTGCGATGAACATTAAGAGATTAATGGAAGTCAATTGTTACCGTGGTATTAGACACCGTAGAGGTTTACCTACAAGAGGTCAACGTACAAAGACTAATGCAAGAACTCGTAAGGGTCCACGTAAGACAATTGCAAACAAAAAGGTAGAAACTAAGTAAGGAGGTAAAATATGGCAAGTGTTAAACAAACAACTAAGAAAACTAGCGCTAAAGCTAAACCTAAAAAGAAAAAGAAAATTGCTAGCGTTAAAGGTATCGCTCATATTCACTCAACAGTTAACAATACAATTGTTACTATTACAGACGAACAAGGTAATGCATTAACTTGGTCTTCATCAGGAGTAATCGGTTACAAAGGTTCAAAGAAATCAACTCCATACGCTGCTGGTGTAGCAGCAACTGCAGCAGCAAAAGCTGCTATGACTATGGGTCTTAAATCTGTAAAAGTTGTAGTCAATGGAACAGGTCAAGGTAAAGACACAGCAATCAGAAGTCTAGCTGCATGTGGATTAGGTATTACAGAATTGTCTGATGCAACTCCACTAGCACACAACGGTTGCAGACCACCAAAAAAACCACGTTAATTAAAAGAGGAGACACAAAATGGAAAAATTTTTAAAATACGAAATTAAACCAATCATTAAAAAAGAAGATTCTAAACAAACTAAGTTTGTTATCCAACCTTTACAAAAAGGTTTTGGTACAACAATTGGTAATGCTTTAAGAAGAACTTTATTATCAAACATTCCAGGATCATCAGTATTTGCTGTTAAAATTCCTGGTGTCACTCATGAATTTCAAGCAATCAAGGGTGTTAAAGAAGATGTAACTCAAATCATCTTAAATCTTAAGAACCTAGTTCTTAAAATAAGTGAATCAGCATTTAGTGATGAAGATTTAGCTAGTACAAAACTTGAACAATGACCAACATTAAACATTTCTAAAAAAGGTCCTGGTGTTGTAACTGCTGCTGATATTGAAGCTCCTACAGGTATGGAAATCATTAACAAAAACTTGTACATCTGTACTATCACAGATGACAAATCAAGTTTTGATATGGAAATTTACGCTACAAGAGGACGTGGTTTCAAAACATTCACTGAAAACCGTGAATTAATCAATACTTTATCTGTTATTGCTACTGACTCTAACTTCAGTCCAATTATCCAAGTAGGTTACCATGTAGATGACTACAAGATTACTAAGACATTAACTGGTGACTCATTAACTATGGAAGTTACAACTAACGGTTCAATTGATGCAACTGATGCAGTTGCATTAGCTGCAAAAATTTTAGCTGAACACTTCAACCCATTAATTGAGTTAAATGAAAAAGTTAAAGAAATGCAAGTGATTAACCAACAACTTGAACAACAAAAAGCAAATACTTTATCAATTGCAATTGAAGATTTGAACTTATCTGTACGTTCATACAACTGTTTAAAACGTTATGGTATTCAAACTATTCAAGAATTAACTAACATGACAAAGTCACAAGTTGAAAAGATTAACAACTTAGGTAAGAAGTCGTTACGTGAAATTCAAAAACAATTGACTGATTACGGATTAACTTTTAAAGATGAATAATCTTTAAATGAAAGGAATATTATGTCATTTATTAATAAAAAAGGAAAAACTTCAGCTTGAAGACAAATGGTAATAAGACAACAAGTAAGCGATGTATTCGCTTATGGTAAAATTATTACTACTATTACTAAAGCTAAGGAAACTCAAAAACATGTTGATAAAGTAATTACTTTAGCAAAGAAAAACACATTAGCATCTAACCGTCAAATTAGATCAATCATCTTAGCAACTAAAGACAAATCAGTTGATGAATTGATTAAAACAATTAACGATTATGCTAAGAAATATGCTAACCGTAATGGTGGTTACACAAGAGTGTTAAAACTTGGTACTAGACCAGGAGACAACACAGAAGAAGCAATTCTTGCTTTAGTTAAGTAAAAAAAGAGATCAATGCTAAAATGCATTGATTTTTTATTCGCCAAATTAACAAGGGATGAGAAAATCTTAGATTTTTGTTGAAAAAAAAAAAAAAAAAAAATTTAAAATAAAAAAAAAAAATAAAAAATATAAATTATTTTTTAGAATTGCTGGTTTATGTAATAATGGATTATTATTAAATATTGACTGTATATTAAAAAAAAA
>CAMWQH010000002.1 GCA_947176435.1 uncultured Mycoplasmataceae bacterium | reverse complement strand
ATTGAAGATAATTCATCTTTAACCTCATTAGCTAAAAAACTTTTTGGTGGGGGTAACGGATAATGCTTAGAATATTTAAATTTATTAAAAGCAAAGCGTTAGTTTTTGGGGTTATTTCAATAATCTTTATGACAATGAGTTGTGTTTGCGATTTGTACCAACCAACTTTATTAACTAACGTAATTACTAATGTAGGATATATTGAAGTGCCACAAGCAGCTGAAATGGCTGGTATTACAGTTGCACAAGCTTGAGCAAATTTTTGGATGTATATCGGAATAATTGCAGCATTAGCTTGTGGTGGATTACTTTTTGCTGTAATTGCAATGTTATCTGCTGCTAAATCTTCACTACTTGCAACTCAATATTTAAGAAGTGATTTGTACGGAAGAATATTAGGATTTTCTTTCTTAAATATTGATCAATTTTCTACTGGTTCATTAATTACAAGATTAACAAATGATGCATCTAAATTTCAAATGTTAGATCAATTGTGTTTTACTATCTTAATAAGATCTCCAATCATGTTTATTGGTGGGTTAGCAATGTCTTTTAACAATATTAGTTGAGAATATGGATTAATTGCTGTTGGTATTTGTGTTTTAATGGGGCTTCTTATTTGAATATTTGGTAGAAATGTTTTTAGAATCTTTGAAAAAGCTCAAAAATCTTTAGATGACACAAATAGTATTATGAGAGAAAACATTCTTGGAATGAGAGTTGTTAAATCTTTTGGTATCCAAGACGAGCAAACAAACAGGTTTAGAAAATCAAGCTCAGCTTACAAGAAATATAAAATTAAAGCTCAAATAATAGTTATGCCAATTATATCAGTTGTAACAATGTGTTTACAACTCGGAATTTTATCTGCTTTGATGGTAACTGGATATTTAGTTGACAAAGACCCAACTGTAGTTGCAAAAGTATTTTCATTTACAAATTTATTAATGATGGTCCTTTCATCTGTGATTATGGCTGTAATAGTTGTAGTTCAATTTATTACATCCAAAGCATCATTAAAAAGAATATTGAAAGTTCTTGATACAAAATCAACTATTGTAGATTCAAAAAATCCAAAACAATTACCCAATGACTTCACTATTAAATTTAAGAATGTTAATTTTAAATATTCAAAATCAGCTAAAAAATATATTTTGAAAAAAATTAACTTTGAAATTAAACCCGGAGAATTTTTAGGAGTTATTGGTGGTACTGGTTCAGGCAAATCTACATTAGTCAACTTAATTCCTCGTTTATATGATGTTGATAATGGTTCAATTGAAATTGGTGGAGTTAACGTAAAAGATATATCTCTTAATGATTTAAGAAAAAATATTAGTGTTGTTTTGCAAGAAAATAATTTATTCCAAGGAAACATTAAGGAAAATCTCTTATATGGTGATCAACAAGCTACAGATAAAGAATTGATTAAAGCTTGTGAAAATGCATGTGCTTGAGATTTTGTAAGTAAGTTTAAAGAAAAATTAAATTACCCAGTAGACCAAAGAGGTAGAAATTTTTCTGGTGGTCAAAAACAAAGATTATGTATAGCAAGAGCTCTTGTACGTAAGCCTAAAATTTTTATAATGGATGATTCTACAAGCGCATTAGATTTAATTACTGAAGCTAAAGTTCAAGAAAACATTAGAGCTAATTATAAAAATGCAACAACAATTGTAGTTAGTCAACGTGTTGCATCAATCAAAAATGCAAATAAAATTATTGTAATGGATAATGGACAAATTTCTGGCATCGGTTCACACGAGCAATTATTAAAAACAAGTGCTACATATAGAAATATTGTTAAATCACAGTTAGGAGAGGAGGGTTTAAGATAATATGCCACCAATGATGATAAATCCGGGGTCTAAAATAAAATTTAGAAAAGGCTCAATAAAAAAACTTTGATCTAATTTCTCGAAATACAAATTAGCAATATTTGTTGCTGTAATTATTTCTGTAATTTCTGGAGCATTGAGTGCTGTTTCAATTTATTTATATGGAATGGTCTATGACTGATTAACTGAAAAAATGACTCAAGCAGGTCAAAACTCATCACTTATACAAGGCTTTTCTGCATTTATTTTTACTTGCATTGGTTTATTGTTTTCATATTTATTGAGTAACCTTTTCAATTGATTGGCAACAGTCTTAATTATGAAGTCAGCTGAAAGAGGGACTTATCATTTAAGAACGTCAATATTCAAGAAACTTCACAAACTACCAATTAAATTTTTTGATCAAACTCCTTCTGGAGATATCATAAGTAGAACAGCAAATGATGTAGATAATATTTCTTCATTCATTGCTCAATATATAGGTAACTGTATATTTTGAATATGCAGTATTGTTTCAATTGGATTGTTAATGTTCTTAACAAATTGAGCATTAAGTCTAATTATTTTATGCATCTATCCTTTAGTTGCTTTAATCAACACATTTATTATTAAAAAGTTAAAACCATATTTCGTTAAACAGCAAAAAAGTTTAGGTGATTTAAACGGGTTTGCTGAAGAATACATATCAGGGACAAGAATTGTTAGTTTATTCCAAATGGAAGATAAAACTAAAATAAATTTTGATAAATTAAATGAAAAATTAACAAAGAATTCTATTGTTGCAAATGGTATTGCAAATGTAATGATGCCATTAAACATGTTCTTTAACAACTTATCATTTGTTCTCTTATCTGCATGAGGTATGACATTCATTTTAAATGGATGAATAAATAAAGATTGGGGAGTTTTAAATATTGAAAATAATATTACATTGCTTGTAATGTTTACAATGTTTGCAAGAAACTTAACTAACCCAATTAACCAATTAATTTCTACTATGGGTCAATTCATGTTGTGCATGGCTTCAGCTGATAGAATTTTCCAAATTTTAGAGCAAAAAGAAGAAAAAGATCCTCCTCGTGCTATAAAATTTAACAAGAAAGAAATTGTTGGTAAAGTAGAAGCTAAGAAAATGGATTTTAGTTATGATCCTAAAAAACCTATTCTTAAAAACATCAATTTTGTCGCTACACCAGGAACAATTACAGCTTTAGTCGGCCCGACTGGTGCAGGCAAGACGACTATTGTTAATTTAATTACAAAATTCTATGATATTAATGGTGGTGCTCTTTTGATTGATGATAAGCCAATAAAAAATATTGATCGTACAAGTCTAAGAGAAAATATTACTATGGTTCTTCAAGACACATATTTATTTGGCACATCAATTTATGAAAACATTAGATATGGAAGACTTAATGCAACTAAAAAAGAAATTATTAATGCTGCTAAATTAGCAAACTGCCATGATTTCATCATGAAGTTACCAAAAGGATATGAAACAATATTATCGGATAATGGAGATAACTTATCTCAAGGTCAAAGGCAACTATTAGCTATTGCAAGAGCATTCTTAGCAGACTCAAAAATTGTTATTTTAGATGAAGCTACATCTTCAATTGATACAAAGACAGAAATTCAAATTCAATCTGCTATGGAAAAACTTATTAAAAATAGAACTACGTTTATGATCGCTCATAGATTATCAACAATCAAAGACGCAGATAACATTTTAGTAATTAACCACGGTCAAATAGTTGAACACGGTAAACATAAACAACTAATAAATAAAAAGGGTTTTTATTACAAACTTTATATGTCTCAATTTAGGGGTAACCAAATATAAACTAAAAATTTGATTTTCTAAATTTGAAGTCTGACACTATCATGTCTTTGATAGAATGTGTTGGGCTTCATTTTAATTTTGTCTTAGCTAATTTATTTGTTGTTAATAGTTTATCTGGGTCACCAGATCTATTTGGTTTATAAATAAAATTAGGCTTCATTTTAAGTGTTTTAATAGCAATATCGTATACTTGTTTAACTGTGCAACCGTTATTAGTTCCTAAATTAAATGTTCCATATTTATTTTTGTTTAAATATTGTATGCTTAGTAAAATTGCATCAGCAATATCATTAACATCAATGTAATCTCTTAAAGCTGTTTTATCAATTGTTTTGTAATGATTGCCATATATAGAGAATTGAGCATTCTTTATAAAAGAATCGCTAATACATGGTATTAATAAAGATGGCTTTGGTTTTAACATTCCGTATTTTCCAGAATCAGATGCACCAGCTACATTAAAAAATCTTAAATTTACATATTTAAAATTTGAATTAATTACAGTGTTGTTTCTAATCAACATTTCATCAATTAATTTTGTTTGACCATATGGATTAATTGGATTTTTTGGATCATCTTCACTTATAGGAATTTTCTTAATGTTTCCATAAATTGCTGCACTTGAAGCAAAAATAATTTTATTTACATTACATTCATTCATTGCTTTAACAATGTTGATTGTTCCATTGACATTTGTTTCAAAGTATTCAAAAGGTTTTAAAACTGATTCAGGAACAACAATTTTTGCAGCTAAATGGACAACCACTTGGACTTTGTATTTTTTAAAAGTTTCAACAAGCTTTTTGTAATTTAAAATTGAAGATCTAACGAATTTAGCTTTAGGATTAATTAGTTTTTTAAATCCAGTAGACATATCATCATAAATGATGACATTGTGCTTTTGGCTGATTAGTTTTTCTACAGTTACAGATCCTATGTAACCTGCGCCACCAGTAACTAGAATATTCATATTAAATTTCTTCGTCAGCGTTAGGCGTTTGGTCAGGATTGTTATCTTCTAAATTTTCACTAGAAATTTCTAATTCTTGTTCATTTGCTTCTTCACCTGATTTAAATACAGTTACAGATTGAATCTTTTCGTTTTCTTCAATGTTCATTAATTTAACACCACTAGTTGAACGACCAATTGTGTTAACTTGTGTTAATGAGAATCTAATAATCTTACCTGATGTAGTAATCATTAGGATATCTTCATCACCAAATACCGCTCCTGTATAAACAAGTTTGCCAGTTTTTTGGTTAACTTTTAATGTCTTGACACCCTTGGCATTTCTCTTAGTTAAACGATATTCTTCAACAGGGGTTAATTTACCAACTCCACGAGAACCAATTGATAGTATCTTATCTCCACTTATTGAAGAAGATAATCCAACTATGTATTCCTTATCATCTAATCTCATACCGTGAACACCAGAAGCGGTTCTACCCATAGCACGAACTTGTTCTGAGTTAAATCTTGCTAAGTTACCATTTGATCCAGCTAAGAAGATTTCTTCTTGACCCATTACTGGAATTACATTAAATAACTTGTCGCCTTCTTTTAAAGTAATAGCAATCTTACCATTAGATTGGATATGACTAAATTCAGATAAACTTGTTTTCTTAACGATACCGTTTTGAGTGGCAAAGAATAAGCATCCTTGTTCATAATTATCAATTGGAAGTATTGTTAATACTTTTTCAGTTTTTTCAATACCAATTAAGTTAATGGCAGGGATACCTTTTGAAGTTCTTACACCTCTAGGAATTTGGTAGCCTCTTAATCTATATACTTTACCGAAGTCTGTAAAGAATAAGATATCAGTATGAGTCGATGCGGCAACAATTTTTTGAACGTCATCATCGTTATGTGTTTGTAAACCAATTACACCAACACCACCACGTCTTTGAACACGGTAAGTATCAACCGGAACACGTTTAAAGTAGCCTCTTGTAGACATAGTAATAATAATGTCTTCAACTGGGATTAAATCTTCATCATCAATTTCAGATGAAACATCGTAAGAAATTGTTGTTCTTCTTTCATCACCAAATTTCTTCACTAATTCATCCAAACTTTCATCGATAATTTGAATTTTTCTTTCATGTTTTGCAAGAATGTCCTTTAAATCAACAATCTTAGCTTTTAATTCTTCAAGCTCTTGTTCAATTTTTTTACGTTCAATACCACTTAACGAACGAAGTTTCATTTCAAGAATAGCTTTAGCTTGAGTTTCAGATAATTTAAATTCACTCATTAATTGATTTAATGCTTGGTTATTATCTGCAGCTTCTCTAATAATTTTAATAACTCTTTCGATGTTGCCAGTAGCAATATGTAAGCCTTCTAGAATGTGTTCACGTTCGCTCGCTTTTTTTAAATCAAATTCAGTTTTACGTGTTAAAACTTCAATTTGGTGTTCCAAATAAATTTCAAGAGCTTGTTTGATATTTAATAATCTAGGTTCATTTTTGTATAAAGCTAACATATTAACAGCAAAGTTAGTTTGTAATGGAGTTGCTTTGTACAATTGGTTCATTAAAACTTCAGGGACAATGTCTTTTTTTGTTTCGATAACAATTCTAATACCTTCACGAGAAGATTCATCACGTAAATCAGAAATTCCATCAATTTGAGTAGTTTTAACAAGATCAACAATCTTTTCAATTAAAGCTGTTTTGTTAACCATGTATGGAATTTCAGTGAAGATAATGGTTGATTTACCATTAGATTCTGTTGTATATGTTCCTTTAGCACGGATCGTAATAGAACCACGACCTGTATTAAAATAATCATCGATTCCGCTAGCACCAATAATTTCAGCAGCAGTTGGGAAATCTGGACCTTTTAATACTTGTTTAATTTCTTCAATTGTTGCATCTGGTTTAGCAGCAATTAATTTAATAGCAGCAACTAACTCAGTTAAGTTGTGTGGAGGAATATTTGTAGCCATACCAACCGCAATACCTGATGAACCATTAGCTAATAAACTAGGGAATAATGCAGGTAATACAACCGGTTCTTTTTCACTACCATCATAGTTGTCAGTGAAATCAACAGTGTTCTTGTCGATGTCATTCATGATTGTATCGGCTAATTTAGATAATCTACATTCTGTATAACGCATAGCAGCCGCACCATCACCATCAATAGAACCAAAGTTACCATGTCCATCAATGAGTAAGTATCTCATTGAGAAGTCTTGAGCCATACGAACAGCAGTTTCATAAGCGGCAGTATCACCGTGTGGGTGGTATTTACCAATAACTTCACCAACTAGACGAGCAGATTTCTTATATTGCTTATCACTTGTCATTCCTAATCCATAAGCAGCATATAAAACTCTACGGTGAACTGGTTTAAAACCATCACGAGCATCAGGAATAGCACGAGCAACAATAACAGACATTGCATAGTCTAAGAACGATGTTTGTAATTCTTTAACAATTGGACGATCTTTAACAACGGTCTTTGTTAAAGAATCACGAATTTTATCAATATTATTTTCAGCCATAATAATTTCTCCTTTCTATTAGATGTCTAAGTTCTTTACAAATTTAGCGTTTTTAGAGATGAAGTCTTTTCTTGGAACAACATCATCACCCATTAATAATGAGAATTCTTGATCTGCTTTAACTGCATCATCAATACTAATTTTGTGAAGGATACGGTTTTGAGGATCCATAGTAGTTTCTCATAATTGTTCAGGATTCATCTCACCCAAACCTTTATATCTTTGAACTGTATATTTAGCATTTTTAGCTTCTGCTTTAAAATCTTCTAGTTCTTGATCTGTATAAGCATACTTAACAGATTTACCTACCATAAACTTAAATAATGGTGGTTGAGCAGCATAGATGTGTCCATTTTCAATTAATGGATACATATATCTAAAGAAGAATGTTAATAGCAGAATACGGATGTGAGAACCGTCGACATCAGCATCGGTCATGATGATAATCTTGTCATAACGGATCTTTTTTAAATCGAATTCTGGATTAACTCCTGCACCAATTGCGGTAATCATCGCCATGATTTCGTCATTTTCAAAGATTTTGTTAGTTTTAGCTTTTTCAACGTTAAGAATTTTACCTTTTAGTGGTAAGATTGCTTGGAATTCACGGTTTCTGCCTAATTTAGCAGATCCACCCGCAGAATCACCTTCGACAATGTATAATTCTGAAATTGTATGGTCTTTAGTTGAACAATCAGCTAATTTACCAGGAAGAGAAGCTGTATCAAATGGAGATTTTCTTCTTGTGGCATCTTTTGCTTCTTGAGACTTTCTTCTAGCTTCTTGTGCCAACATAATCTTTTTAATGATTACTAAAGCATCGTCTGGGTTTTCAAGAATGTATTTTTCAAACACATCAGATGTTACTTTGTTTACAAAAGGACGAACTTCAGTGTTTCCTAATTTACGTTTTGTTTGACCTTCATATTGAGGGTTAGGATGTTTGACTGAGACAATTGCTGTTAATCCTTCAGCAACATCGTCTTTTGTAAATTTTTCATCAGATTCCTTAATAAATTTACGTTCAATAGCAAATCTGTTAAGAATTTTAACTAAAGCAAGTTTAAATCCTTCTTCATGTGTACCACCTTCAATAGTGTTAATGTTGTTACAGAAAGAATAACAAGAATTGTTATATGTTTTGTTATATTGGAAAGCAACTTCAACTTTAATGTTGTAGTATTCTTCATTTAAAGTATTTGGAACTTTTACTTTTTGCTCTTCTTCACCATAAACAATAGATGGAACAAGTTTTTCTTTATCACGGTTTAAATCTTCGATATATTCTTTTAAACCACCTTCGTATAATCATTCATCTTTAGTTCCGGTTTGTTCATCGATAAAGATAATTTTTAAACCTTTATTTAAATATGTTAATTGTCTTAAACGACTAGCAATGATTTCGTGTTCAAAGGGAGCTTGTTCCATTACTGTAAAGTCAGGGAAGAATTCAACTACAGTACCTTGTAGTTTTTCTGACTGACCTATTTTTTTTAATGGTTCAATTGTATGTCCACCGTTTTGGAATTCAACATAATATTGTTCGTGGTTACGACATACTCATACTTTCATTCATTTAGATAACGCGTTAGTAACGGATGCACCTACACCGTGTAACCCTCCAGAGATTTTATATGATGTATTATCAAATTTACCACCAGCATGTAAAACAGTTAAAACTGTTTCTACTGTTGATTTGCCGGTCTTTGGGTGAATATCTACAGGGATACCACGACCATCATCGTCTACCCTGATTGAGCCGTCTTTAGTTAATGTAACGATTACTCTCGTTGCATAACCACCCATAGCTTCATCAATTGAGTTATCAACAATTTCTCAAATCATATGGTGTAATCCTTGAGGCCCTGTAGAACCGATATACATACCAGGACGTTTTCTAACAGCTTCTAGACCTTCTAGAATCCGAATACTACTAGCGCCATATTCTTTTTCCTGTTCAAGTTTTAATTTTTCATTTTGTTCCATACTTCTATTCCTTTACAATTAAGTATTCAGCATTATTTACGACCACGACATCATTAACATAAATTTTTTTACCGCGTCTTTTTTCTTCAACACCATTGTAAGTAATGTTGTTGTTTGCAATAAAAGATTTTGCTTGAGATCCATTACCAATTAATCCGACGAATTTAATTAGTTGACCTAATGTGATGTACTCAGTACGGATTTTGATGGCAAACATAAATAATATTTATATATTATATATATAATATATAAATAATTGGACTTAAAATTAATTCAAAAAATTACAAACATATTACATTTTTTTTGTTATGTCTGTAAATCTTTTGTGCTATAAAAATATCAAATGTTGCACTTTATATTTCAATTTAGAAACTAATGCGTTGAAAATGTACAATATGATTCAGAATGCTTTATTTGTGTTTTTTATTTTGTTTCTTAAGTTTAATAGTTAAAGCTGTAGTTGATACAATTGTTGCAAAACATAATGGTGCGAGTGTTGCAGCAAGAATAATTGAAGCAATATAAGATTTTTTAACTTTATCCTTGTTTAAAACAATTGTAAATAAATTTGTTTTTCCTTGTAAAAGCTTGCCATCAAGTGTTGTTTGAACACAAATCTCTAATTCAAAATATTTAGGTGTTTTTGTTTCTTCAACAACGTTTCCATGTATAGAACCGTTTGTTTCATCTATTTCTAAACCTTTTGGTAACTCAGAAGTAACGCTAAAAAATAGGTTTTCTGACACTTTATCATATAAATTTGTACGAACATACTGAACTAATGAAGGAGTAGTAAATTCATCATTTGTATTAACAAAATAAGTTTCCATATCATAGTCAATTTCTAAACTTGAAGGAGATATTGGAGATTCGTTAACATAAATATAAAAAGAATTAGATTCACCAATTAAATTGATACCATCATAATTTGCAGAAGCGGTGATGGTTAATTTATTAGATGAAGTTGCACCAATTTGTACTTTTCCAGTAATTTTTCCAGTTGTTTGATCAAAAGACAAACCTAATGGTAATTCTCCGGTTAAAGTGAAAGTAAGAGCGTGTTCTTGACTATTAATCTTTATTCCAGTATCAGCGATTATATTGTTTTGAAGATCACGATTAATTGAAACAACTTTACCCACAAAAGTTGAAACATCATACATGTTTGTTGTAAACACCAATTTAGTAGGTGTAGGAGGAATTTGATTAATTATGATTGAAAATGAATTAGAATATCCGTATAAGGTTTTTTCATCAACATTAGCTTGTACTTTAATCCTAATATTTGAGCAAGAACTAGCACCAATTTGAACGGTTCCAGAAATCTGTCCAGTTTGAGAGTTAAAACTTAATCCCAAAGGAAGCGAAGAATCACATGAAAAAGTTAAGGAAGTGGTTACAGGAGATCAGTAATCTGTAACAATAGAATTAGTTAAATCAGGAGTCGAAACACTTTGTCCTTCATCAACATATATAGTTTGAAAATCATTATCAACAATTAATTTTGTGGGTTGAATATCAGTGTGTACAACTATCGAAAAATAATTTGAATCTCCTTCTAGAACAGTAGAGCCTACATTAGCAGAGACATGAATTTGCAAATCAATAACATCTTCAGTATTATCAGGTACGGAATCACAAGATATTACACCGGTAGACTCATTTATTGAAAAACCACTTGGTAAATTATCACAAGAAAAAGTTAATCCATCTGTAATTGGTGTGCTTGTATCGGTTGCTACACTTTCATTAAGACTACTTGTTCTAACAGCCTGATTAGGTTTAACATAAATTGTTGGTATATTTTCGTTAATTAATAATTTTGTAGGTTCAGGAGGAGAATGAGTAACAATAATTGAAAAAGAATTAGATGAACCATACAATTGTTCAGAGCCAACTTTCGCTGATACAAAAATTGACAAATTATAAGATGACTCACTATTTTCAGTTAAGGTACCAGTAATTTTTCCAACTGAAGAATCAAAAGATAAACCATCTGGCAACCGACTATTCATCATAAAAGTAATATCATCTTTTAATACAGAATCCCCAGTGTTAGTTTTTATATAACCAATTAGCGAAGGTGTAGAAATGGTTTCACCAGGTGCAGATAGAATTGTCTCGAAATCATAATCAATTATTAATTTATATGGTTTTGGTGGCAATTGTGAAATAACAATTGAAAAACCATTAGATGTACCAGAAATAGTTTTAGAATCTAGTGTAGCAGAAGCAGTAATTGATAAATCGTAAGAAGATGTAGGGTCAATAATTATACCAGAAATAACCCCAGTAGTTGTATCAAAAGCTAAACCAGTTGGTAAAGAACCATTAATCGAAAAAGTAATCCCAGTAGTTATTTTTGTGCCTATATTGGTAGTGATTTTATCAGTTAAAGATGGAGTTGTAACTGTATCTCCAACATTCACATTAATTGTAGTAAAGTTATTATTAATGATTAAGTAGCTTGGACTAATATTTTGAATAATGATTGAAAATTTGTCTGAATAACCAACTAATCCAGTTGTAGATTGTTCAACCATAATTTTAATATCTAAAATAGTTTCAGACTGACTATTCGGACTAATTTTTAATGATCCGGTTGTTTGGTTTAGAGTAATTCAACTAGGTAAAGTGTAAGGTTTTTGCGAACCGTCTACAATCGAAAATTTAATATTGTCTGAAACCTGAACCCCATAAGCATCATAAACATTATTATTTAAAGCATCTGTTGTTACAGGAGAATCAGTCGTTTTTAAAGTGTATGAATTAAATTGAACATCTTTAAAAATAAGTGAATTAGAAGAAAGATCAGTTTGTAGAAAAGAAATTAAAAAAACAAAAGATGAATGAATTTTAGTGCAAGTTTCAGAAATTGTTATTTTAGAAAAGCCGCTTTTTTTAAGCCATACAGCCAGTTTTCCTTGTAATATATCATCATTAGTTAAATTTGGGCTTACAACGGTAGGATCAGATGACTCGCAAGAAAACTCATATGAAGCAGTGGTATCCATATACTCTCCGTAAATTTGTTGGTTTGGAATTAAGTTAAAATTAAAATTTGATTTAACTTCATATTTATCGACATCAAATTTAAAAATAGGGTCGCACATTCCCGCTGTATAAATTAAGCCATCATTAATTTCTTGATTATTAAAAACAAAATTAGAAACAGCAGTATAAGAGTTCGATATACCCTTAGGTAAAAATACTTTAACTTTGTTTGATTCAATATCAGATGGTTTTATGTTACTAGCTCATGTGGAACTTAATGACATAGAAGAAATTTTAGTACTATCTATGCCTAAAAAACTCATTGATGAGACAGTTGCGTTTTTAAATGCAGTATCACCTATGGTTTTTAAAGTTGAAGGGAAAGTAATAGAATCAATACTACGTGCCTCGAAAGCTGCACGGTCAATTGTCTCTACCCCCTCTGGTATATTAATGGATAACGAATTTATTGGTGTTTCAGTGGAGTAACATCCAAAACAATCTCAAGGAATAGTTTTTAAATTTTTAGAAAGCAAAACTGTAGATAGCGAAAGACAGTCAGCAAAACAATGGTCACCTAATGAAGTAATGGAGTTAGATAAACCGACAAAGTCTATAGAATCACAATGACTAAAACAATATTTTCCAACTGAAGAACAAATTGAATCAGATTCGAAAATTATTGCAGTAATTTGATTAGAAACATACTCACTTTTAGTTGAGTCATTTGAAAAAGCGTATTGAAATGCTCCAATACCAATAGATTCATTTAAACCGACAATAGATGTTACATAGTCAGGAATAAAAAGGGCATTGTAACCATTAGTATCAATACTTTCTTTAATGTCACTTTTTTTATCAAGATTAAAACCTTCTAAAATAAAGTTATTATTTGATTTGTCAACATTAAAATAATTTTTCGCATTAAATTCATCAAAAGGAATAAATTTTAAAGGCTTATTTTCTTCAGTGCTATTTTTCTCTACATAGTTATTATTTTTTTTTGCATTTAAAGAAAAAGTAAATGAACTAATAGGAACAAATGTAGTTACCAAAAATTTTAAAGATTTAAAGAGAAAACTTTGCATATAAATTATTTACTTTTTAACACAGCAATATACGATACAATAAGATCAATTACAGAAAGAACTGCAACAGCTGCAACGACTACCATAACACCAGCAGGAGAACCCAAAGTATTATTTTGCGAAGGTAAAACTGTTGCTTGTTCAGCCGCACCTGTATTATCTGCTAAAATAAATGGATCATCATTTCCTAACGCATTATACAATTCATTTTCAATAGCTTCATCTTCCTCTTCTTCTATTACTGTTTCTACTTGTGTAGTTGCTGTTTCTTGTTGTGCAACATTAGTCACACTTTCATTAATAGTTTCAGAATTTCCAAGATTAATCATAACTTCTTGACCTTGCGTTTCTAGTGATACGACTGCACTTTGAGAAACTGTTCGACCTGCTTGTTTAAAAGCAGATATTAAACAACCAGCAATCGTAGGCGCAATGATTGCAACAGTTGAAAAAGTATGTAAAATAGTTAAAGCAAATGTACCATCAATAGCACTTTTGGCAAGATTAATATCTGGAGTATGTTTATAATAATATATGTATTCAT
Organism: uncultured Mycoplasmataceae bacterium; assembly: GCA_947176435.1. Classification (GTDB taxonomy): domain Bacteria; phylum Bacillota_I; class Bacilli_A; order Mycoplasmatales; family Mycoplasmoidaceae; genus Malacoplasma_A. The sequence continues at coordinate 4,860 of CAMWQH010000002.1, read as the reverse complement.
CATCTGTTAATTTTGCAACAGTTTCTGAAAATTTTTTGTCATATGTATCATATAATTCTCGTACTCAATCGCTAATTGTATTAACTCTATCAGAATCTATGATGTTTCCTTGTCTATCAACACCAAAATCACGAAGAAGATTATCAGTAAATTCTTCTCTTTTTGAAAAAGTAAGTTTTGTGTTTTTTAGTTTGTCAAAATTTGTGATTATATTATCAGAAAATCGATGAACTTCTTCAGTTCATTTTTCCGTAATAGGTAAAATTTCTTTTTCCATTGTTATACGAGCTTTATTATATTTATCGAATCACATTGATTCAATAATAATGGTTGCACCAACTAAAGCAAGAGCAATACCAAAAAGTACAATAAAAACTGCTTTTCATACCATACCAAGATCAGTTAAAATAGCACAAATAACAATTCCTGCACTTAAAGCAACTGCTACTAAAGCATCAAGTCCGATTTTGGCACCCAAATAACTAGCAGTTTTATCTGCAGCATCCATAGGAGTTAAAGAATTCTTTGAATTAGTAGGTTGATCAAGTCTTAAAACTTCAGGTTCAATTTCTATATAACTTTCAATGAAGTTTCCATACTTGTAAGCAATTTCCATTGCATCTAACAATTCTTGATCAATTGTGTATGAAACTCATAAACCATCTTGAGTATCATCATTAGCATTAGAATTTTTTATTTTTCATGGAAGCTTATAAACATAAGATTCAGGATTTAATGTACCATCTTGATCAATTACAGAAGGAGTTGTAGAAATAACTACTCACGATCCATAAAGAGAAAGTTTATGTTCACCAGTTATTGCAGTAGAATAATCAGTAACCATAAATCTTAAATATTGAGAAGTATGTGCTGGAGTATGAAAAGTAGGAAAAATTGATGTTGGATTATTAAGAAGAATATTAGGCATCGGAACACCTTTAACATCGTCAGCAGTTAAATACAAAGGAGATTCTTCAGAAATAACATATTCATCATTTACAATAGAAGCGTTACGGTCAAGTAGCTCATCCAAATATGGTCTTTGATCAACTGTATCTGTAAAATATTCATCAAGTTCTTTATTATATTTTGAATCTGCTATGTTAGTAGTCCAATTATTGTAAAAATAATGAGAAGCAATATATCTTTTATCATCAATCTTATTAACTATAAAAGTATAATTTATAACAGCTTTTTCTGGGTTAACACGATCATCATCAACTTGTTTACAATACTCTGTTGTTCACAAAATATTTTCATCTTTTTGGTCTCTAATTGAATCAGAAACACCAATTTCTAAATTTAAATTGCACTCTGATTCCTTTGAAGAATAATCAATTGCTGAAACTCTAAAATGTGCTTTATACCCAGGGTATAATTCACCAAGTTCATAAGTTGAACCTTCTTTAGTTGTATATTCTGATATAGGTGCAGTAGTTGTCAAACCTATATCGTCTATTAAATCTCCTTGTTGAGTTGGGATTAAGTAGTCATAATTAGGTAGAGAAAGAATAACACCTTGAAGGTTATCATAAGTGAAAGAGAACAAATCAGTCAAATCCTCAGTATGAACATAAGGGTTATCATCTGAAAGATATCCATCACTAGAGTATTGTTTAATGTGTTTGATAAAGTTGGATCCATTATCTATTAAAGATAAATTACCGTTTTGAAAATAGTTAGAATAAAGTTGAGCAAGAATAAAAAGTTGTTTTTCTGCAGCTGAGTCGCGATAATCTTGATATGAAGAATAGCGATTCGAAGCAAGTGGTTGAACAAAATTGGTGTAATAATCTTTTGTATTAGAAAGATTTAAAATTTCTCAATTGAATTCAAGAGAAGAAAGAAAATGAGATTTAGCAAATTTTAAAAAATTATCATAAGTAGTATTAAAATATTGAATTTTTTCTATTTTTTCAGATGATGTTAAGTTGGTTAAACGTGATAGTTGTAAAGAAAAACTAGACTCAATCGACTTAATCATATTAACAGATTGATAATAGTCAAATGCATCAATGTTTAAATCACTAGCTTGTTCATTAATATAATTTAGTAATTCGTCATTAGCATAATCATCATTTGAATTAATCTCGTCTTTCTTAGCATAATAATTTGCTAAAAAAGTTCCACACTTGTCTAAAACGGTAGATTGGATTTTATCTTCTGATCAATTATTTAATTTACCAAAAGTATTAATCTCAGCCGCTGTTTTATCAACTATATCAGAAACTCTTGTTTCAATATAATCGTTATTAACAATTGAATCCATCAATTTTTTTGCTTTTTGTTTAGAAATTTTACCATTTTGTTTTAATGCAGAAACAATTGAATAATCAGCAGTAAAAGTTTCGGGATCTAAATAATGTTTACTATTACTTAAGTCGTTTTTAACTATTTTTAGTTGTTCGTGTGCGCAACAAGATGAACTTGTAAGAGGAATAGCCCCCAATACAAAAATAGATAACAAAAAAGAAGATATAGTTTTTTTCATTTTTTACCCCCTAAATATTTTTATGTATATAGTATTCTATCAAAAAAAACTCATTTTTTTTTTTTTTTTCAAAATTATTTTTTATGTATAATAAGTAAGAATATGTCATATCAAAAAAACTATATATCTAACGAATTAATTTCTAAACTTACGAAAAACAATCACATTAGAATTTTTTTTACTTGTCTTACTTTTTTTTCATGAATATTATTTGGAGTAATTTTATTTATATCTCAATATTTGTACGACAAAAACGCCACTAAATTTTGATATTTTTCATTATCTAACATCCCTAGTCCATACACACACGAATATCACATTAACCGTGGATGCCCAATTTCTTTGTTTTCAATAATTTGCATAATTTTCTTTATTATTATTTTCATAATGTCTGTTTGTTCTAGTGTGTGATTAATAACATCTAAAAGTCCTTTGCATATATTTAATATGGCTAGTGAAATTGCTGTTAGTGAAAAAAGACGAAATGTTTCTTCTAAAAAAAATACACAAATTAAAACTACATCTTCTACTAATTTAGAACAAGCTATTCTTGAAAGTGCTACAAGGAGAATAGTTGCTGAAGAATTAAATCGTACCAATCCATTAACTAATTCAATTGAAGACGCGATTACTGTAGAGGCTGCTAAAACTATACTTAAAAAAGCAAAGAAAAAATAATTTAATTAATAGATTCATTAAAAATTAATTAAAAACTACAAATCTTGCTTACAGATTAGGAATTGTTGGATCAATTCCATTTTTTTAACATTATGCAAAATTTGTTTAGATTTTAAAGAAATTCTAACATTTGATAAGATAGATCATAGAATAGAAACAGATATTTTTTTGAGATATTCTTTAAAAATAGAAAAATCACATTTGGAGATTTTCATTTAACTAATGATTATTTGATACATTAACTGATATATTGCAAGAACTTCAAAAATCACAAATTATTAAATAATGGCACTATTTTGTTAATGTTTATAGTGTGGACCTTATAAAATTGTTATTTTTAAACTAATTTTAGGTCAAACCATAAACTTTTTATATACCTGGCAGTATATTATTAACTTTTAATTAGAAAATTTTTAAATAAAAATTTAGAAAATTAAAACATATTTTGAGTATAATTTATGCGAAATAAGCAAATATGAAAAAGTTTTTTTTAATTACAGCATCATTGTTCGCTACACCTATTGGTGTTATTTTGTCTAGTATATCATCTACAAGTTTAATGAATAGTTATGATTATTCAAAAATAATTTCAAATGTTTTTGAAATTAATGGAACAAATTTGACACCCAATGAATCTGCTATTACAAAATTTACAAATTTTCACTACGAATGTGATGTCGTTAACCCAAAACTTTTTCCTATGTCATGTTTTGATGAATATGTTTATTATGGAAAATTATTAAATGAAGGTATGGTTAGAAACTTATCTTTAGTTTTTACAATAATGAATTATAGAGATAATGAACAACAAACTTTTCAATATTTAATTAACTGTGAACATACAAATGACATAAGAGGTCAATATACTGTCGAAGTTTTACCATTTGCTGTTAGTAGTTATACTTATCCAACTGAAGATGATAGATTAACTCTTTATAGTTCAAGTGCTTTTTCTATTAATTTATCTACAATTATCAATCAAAATTTTGACTATTTAAACTATTCATTAGCAGATTTTGTTATGATTAAATATGATTCTTCAACTGATACTTATATGACTAAATTAAATCTTGATAGTGCTCCTGTTCCAACTATTAAAGACAAAGAAATTGCTTTTTATTTAAATTGATATAGTGTTGATACTGTAGACAATTGAACAACACAAAGCTCCAATCCTTATGATCCATATGGTCCAAAAAGAATTTCTTATGGTGAACACAAAGAAATCAATGATTATTTATTTCATATACAAGTTAAATAAAATATTTTATAAACAATACATCTAATTTTATAATGTATTAATGCGTTTGGAGACGTACTCAAGTGATTAAGATGATGCTCTGCTAAGGCGTTAGATTGTTCTATGTATGGTACATGGGTTCGAGAGCGGCATTGTCTCCGTCATTTATAATAAAAATGCAAGAATGGTTCTTGCATTTTTATTATTTATTAGCTTTAGCTATTAACATTTGTGGCCTTTCATTCATTAAGTAATTAATTGTATTCAAATAAAGTATTAATTGCCAGCCTCGCTTAATGCTTGATCTTGACCTCATGAATAAACAGTTTTAGTATTATAACTATCTTTGTACGTCTCTACCTGCATTTGCAATAAAACAAATTAATATTTTTAAGATAAAAAACAAAATCAAGAAGAATTTGGCTTATAAAAAAAAGATGTGTTTTAATTG
>CAMWQH010000001.1 GCA_947176435.1 uncultured Mycoplasmataceae bacterium | reverse complement strand
TCATTAATCTATTCGAAATAACTTCATCTTCTTCATTAACCTTTAATCATTTTTTAAAATTAGATAGACTTTTGTAAAAATTAGGATAAAGTTTTAAAATTTCTTCTTGTTTATTTGTTCATTTCTTAATTAAACCATCTAAAGTTTTACCTTTTAATAAGCATTCTAAATCTCAACTATATTTCTTGTTTTCCATAATATGTTTATTTTATATTTTATAAGTATAATTTATTAAAGTTATTTAATAAAGGACCACTAATTATGAATTTCCAAAGCATCATGCAACAAGCACAAAAAATGCAAAGAGAAATGGCAAAAAAACTTGAAGAGTTTGAAGCTAAAGAATTTGAATATGATTATAAAAATTCTTCAGTTGTTGTAAAAATAACTGGTAAATTAGAAATTAAGGCAATAACTATTAGTGATGTGTTAGTAGATCCTGATGATAAAGCAACACTACAAGACATGGTAGCTGAAGCGGTTAGCGCTGCGATTAAAGAAGTTAGTGCTGCAAAAGATGAAATTACAGCATCTGCTATGCCTAAAGGTGGAATGCCTGGTTTATTTTAATAATGAATAACGCTGAATTTGACTATTTAATAGATGCACTTAAATCACTTCCTGGTGTTGGGAAAAAGCAAGCTGAAAGAATTGCTCATTTTTTAATTAAAAAAGATGATCAATACATTAAAGAATTTGTTGGAAGAATAACTCAAGCAAAACAAAAAATTAAAATATGTAAAATTTGTAATAACTATTGTTTTGGTGAAGTTTGCGATATTTGTTCTAATTCAGATAGAGACACTAGTAAATTGTGTATTGTTTCTTCACAAGAAGATTTACAAAAAGTTGAAAACACAAATTCATATTCAGGAAGATATTACATTTTAAATGGTGAATTAGATGTTAAAAACAAAACTGTTTTAAACCAACAAGTTGTTCAAAAACTAATGGATTTACTTAAAAAGAGTAAGATTAAAGAAGTCATAATTGCAACCAATTGAACGGTTAACGGTGAAGCCACTGCCGCTTTCATTAAAAAAATAATCAATACTATTTCTAATGCAGAAGTTTTTCGTATAGCTTTAGGATTGCCTATTAATTCAGCGCTAGATTATGCTGATAATTTAACATTAAAATACGCTATAAAAAATAAAACTAAATATTAATAATAATATTTATAATATGTGCGAAAGATTATTTAACCCTATCTAACATGAAGCGATGATTGAAAAACACCTTGATATCGGTTGCATATCTTATTCCGCTTGCATTTGTTGTAGGGTTTAGTACAAATTGATCTAACAAAACTACTATTACTTCAGTTGGTTCGTCTGGAGTAAAACCATTTATTGAAGAATTATCAAAAGATTATTTAAAATCACACAAATCAATTGATATTACAGTTGATGCTGGTGGTTCTGGTTTTGGTATAGACCAAGTAGCAGATGGATTTACTAACATTGGTAATGCTTCAAAAGATCCATATAGTTCTGTTATAGATCCTAAAAATGAATTAGAGCAAAAATGGAAAGACAAAAATATAAAAACTTATACAGTTGCATGAGAAGCAATCTGTCTGGTTTATATTCCTCCAAAAAATTCTTTAATTACTGATGAAATGTTATTTCCTACAGACAATAACAAGAGTATGTTATCAGTTTCAGAAAACACAATTGAAAAATTGTATCAAGCGTTTTCTGGTTTTGCAGACGATTCATACGTGAATTCCTATCCAACTTTAGGTGATTTTGCAAGTGAATATATTGATTCATCAATTATTTCGATTTTAAAGAATACAAAAATGATCCCATATGTTAGAACTGGTGGATCATTAACTTCTGGTACTGCTGCATCTTTTTATGAATATTCAAGATACAAAAATTTTGATTCAAAAAAATTGTCAAATAGAACGCAGAAGGCATTTGAAGTCGGAAATTATGGAAGTAACTGAAAGTTAGTTCAAACGGATGAAGCTAATAGTCGTGCTTGAGATATGTTTTCGAAAAGTAATACACCAGGTTCGGTTGTATATCTTTCTTCAGGATTCATTGCACAAAATGAAGATTTAATAAGGAAAAATCACTATGGAGTTTTTGGATATCAGGGAAGTGATTCTACAGTATATTCATACACTGTTGAAAATATGCAAAACAGTAATTACAATTGATGTAGACCACTTAATTTAATGACTTCATTAGATAATGATGAAGGTCAATTGTCTTTCATTGAAAACTTTTTATTGGATGACACTCAGACAAAAGATATTTGAAATAAAATGGGAGCAGCAACTCTGACAGAAAATCAAAAGAACTCAATGAAAAAAGATGATTCTTATAGAATTTCTGATTTTGATTTACATGATGTTCGTTTAGATGAATCGTTTGGAGCAATTTATGAATAAAAATAAATCATATTCTAAATTGATGTCCAAAAAAACCAATCAGGATCATGTATCAAAAGGTTTATCATGTTTCTTATCATGGGTTTTTGCATTAGTGTTTTTTGCTTTAATTATTTTTATTATTTATGCTTCAGTTCCTGGATTTAAAGAATACGGTATTAAAAATATTTTATTTACTTCAACATTTGATTTAGCAAACAACAAAGCCTCTATTTGATTGCCGTTATGTGTCACAATTTTAATTTCATTAATAGCAATTATTTTTGCAGGACCAATTGGAATTAAAACGGCAATTTTTATTAAATATAGATTGCCAAAAAGATATAAAAAAGTTACTAGAGTTGGTATTGAGTTACTAGCTGATATTCCTTCAGTTATATTTGGTTTATTTGCTGCTGAATCACTAGGATTAATTGTAAAAAAGATTTTTAATCTTGATACTACATACAGTTTGTTAACAGCTGGTATTATGTTGATTTTTATGATATTACCTACTGTAGTATCACTAACACTTAATGCTTTGGATGGTGCAAATAATGATTTAATATCTGCTTCAATGGTTTTAGGAAACACTAGAACTAGATCAATTTACAAAGTTGTTAAAAAAGAAGTTAAAGGAAGTATATATGTAGGAATAATTATTGCTTTAGCAAGAGCAATTGGAGAAACAATGGCTGTTTCAATGATCCTTCAATCTCAAGGTTTTAATGATACATTTGATCAAGGCTTTTGAGGATTATTAACTTCAAATTTGAGAACTTTAGGTGCTTTAATTTCAGCTAATATGTTTGCTGAAAGTGGAGGTCCTGCTCTTCAAGGACTATTATTTGCATTTGGTATATTCTTGTTTGTTTTTATTATGATTTTAAATGCTATTGTAATGAGATTGAGCAAACAAAAATCTTCAAAAAACAAAAAATATAATCAACTTACAAAAAAAGCATGGGAATGAATAATTTTTGTTCCAAGACAAATTAAAAAAGGTTTTAAAAAAATATTTAGAGTTAAAGAATATGATGGGAAAGATATTTCTAAATATTTGTATAAAAGAGTTAAGTCAAATAAATTCTTGACTAACTTTTACACTTCATGGAAAATGTTCTGAGAATGAGTTTCGATAATTATTTCACTTGCATTTTTGTTTTGAATTTTGATTGATATTTTGGGTTATGGTGGTGTTGCGATCGCTAGTGGATATTCTTCTGCATTTTTGTTTGGTAAAGACACAACAGGTCAAGCGTTTGTAAACACTTTATTAATTATTGTTTTAGCAATTGGTATCGGATTGCCTTTGTCACTGTTGATAGCAATTTATTTAAATGAATTTGCCAAGAATGGTAAGACAAAGAAAGTTCTATTGTTTTTTATTGATTCTCTTGGTGCAACACCATCAATTTTATTTGGTATGTTTGGTTTGATTTTCTTTATTCAAACATGTGGAATGTCATCGGCTGGAAGCGCAGGAAAATCTTTAATTGCTGGTGCATTAACTATATTAATAGTTATTCTTCCAACATTTATTAGAACAATTCAACAAGCTCTTCAATCTGTTCCTAAGGAATTAAGAACAAACTCAATGGCATTAGGGGCAGGAAAATGAGAAACGATTAGAAAAATTGTTTTACCTACAGCGCTTCAAGGAATTACCACAAGTGTCGTTTTATCAATTGGTAGAATTCTAGCTGAGACCGCACCGTTATATTTAACATCTGGTTTATCTTCTTCGGGTTCAATTGCTCTTAATACTGCTGGTCAAACTTTGACAACTAGAATTTATGATCAAATTTATACTGCAAATATTACTCAAGGTACATCTGTTATGTATGAATGTGCATTCATAACAATGATTTTAGTTTTATTAATTATTATGATTTCACATGTATTAATTACTTATTATTTTGTGTGAAAACAAAAAAGAATTCAGAAAAAATATTCAAAACCTGATTCGCCATCAGAAACAAACAAAAAGAAAAGAATATTTTCAAAAGCACAAAAAAATAAAAATAACAATATTATTGTTAATAAAATACAATTAATACATAACTACATACAATTAACATAATGGCAAAAGTAAAGAAGACATCTATTGATAAAGATCAAAATGATGCTCAAAAAGTTAAAAAAATTTTAGAGAAAAATAAAGTGGTTGCCCCTCTTTACTATTTGTTTTTAGACAAGAATCAAAAAACTATTTATAAAACATTGAAAAATAAAATTAAGAACGAATTAGAAACAAAAAAAATAAATTTTGATAAAAATAATATTTTTGAAGTTGAAAATTTTAATTTTTGATATAGAAACCAAAATAAACACGCATTAATAGATATTAATACAACAATAGCTCGTAAAAAAGTTACAGCTTTTATTGGCCCTTCTGGTTGTGGTAAGTCAACTTTCTTGCGTTGTTTAAATAGAATGAACGATCAAATTGATAATACATATAGTGAAGGCAACATTTATTTTGATGATGGTATTAATTTGAAATCACCAAAATTAAATACATTAGAGTTAACTACACGTGTTGGAATGATTTTTCAAAAACCTTCACCTTTCCCAATGAGTATTTATGATAATGTTGCATATGGTCCAAGATCACATGGTATTAATGATAAGAAAGTATTAGACCAAATTGTTGAAGAATCACTAAAAGGTGCTGCTCTTTGAGATGAAGTTAAAAATAATTTATATGATTTGGGTACTTCTTTATCTGGCGGTCAACAACAAAGATTATGTATTGCGAGGGCTATTGCTCTTAAACCAGAAGTTTTGTTAATGGATGAGCCTACAAGTGGTCTTGATCCAATTGCTACTTCTAAAATTGAGAGACTTGTTTTAAATCTTAAAAAAGATTTCACAATTATTATTGTTACTCATTCCATGGCTCAAGCCCAAAGAGTAAGTGATGACACGGCGTTTTTTTATCAGGGAAGATTAATTGAAAAAAATACAACAAAAAAAATATTTACTTCACCTGATAACAAGAAAACAAGAGAATATATTTCCGGAAAAATTGGATAGAAGGGGTTGATTATGAATAAATATAGAATTACTACAGTTATTTCAACAATATTACTAACATTTGGATGTTCATTAGGTTATTTTGTGTATAGTTTATTTAGAAAAACCAAGATTACAAGAAAAGGAAGATAAAATGGCAGCTAACTATTCATTATTAAAAGATTCTGAAAACGAATTACTAGAAAAATTTCGTGCATTTTCTAGACACGTTATTTTCTCTTGAAGAACCTTATATAAAACTCTACAAACTAATGAAACAATTTCAGAAGAGCAACTTCAAACTTTTTTCGAATTAGAAGATCAATCTAATCATTTTGAAGCCGAAATTCTTGATGATTCAATTTGAGCAATTTCAAAGAACCAACCTGTTGGGAATCATTTAAGATTTATTATTGCAATCTTAAACTCAATCACTGATTTGGAAAGAATGGCTGACTATGTAATGAGCACTGCAAAGTTTTTCTATACTCACAAAAAAGTTGGTGACAAAATTAGGGATTTATTGATTTCGTCAATAAAGGATTCATCAAGTTATATTGAGAAAATATTAGATTGTTTAATGAATAAAAAGGCTGTTGAAACATATGAAGTAGCAGTTAAATATCAAAATGCATATCAAGATAAATATTCTTCTACGATGGTTGAGTTATCTAAAATTCTTCATTCTAAGACAGCAAAAGAAATTGCTAATATCTTAACTGGTGCAATTATTATTTTTAAGCATGTTGAAAGAAATGTTGATCATGCCCTAAATATTGCAGAAAATTTCTTGTACATTAAAGAATCTGATTTCTTTTTTAGCAAGAAGAGCAAACAAATAAATAAGATCAAAAAATAAATACCATTCATAAAAACTCTATATAATAAAAAGCAATAACAATCTTAATATACTTTTTAATATTATTATGTCAAAAATTGATTTTCTAGGTTTTGGCGGATTGGATGAAAAACAAAATCCATGTTATTCATTAACCATAGACGGAGATATTTATATCTTGAATTGTGGAATTTCTTTGCCAACTTCAACCTCGTTAGGAATTAAAAAGATAATTCCTGATTACTCATGGATTATTAATAATAAAAATGCGATTAAAGGTATTTTTATTGGTAATGCCACATATATAAACTTTGGTGGATTACAATACCTATATAAGCTTTTACCGAATATTCCTATTTATACAAATGATATTAGTGCTTCTATTATCATTACCTATTTTAGAAATCTATTTTACAATACAAATAACACTTTAAACTTAAACATTAGAGTTCTTGAACCAATGAAAGCTAACCAAATTGGTAAAGCTTCAGTAACAATGTTTAAAGTATCATCATATACACCACATTCAACAGGATTTGTATTTAATACAAGAGATGGAGCGATAATCTACATTGATGATTTTGTTTTAAATTCAAGTATTGGAGATTTATTTCCAAATGATTATTTTAAAATTGCACAAACTTTTGGTACTAGATGTTTAGCGTTAATAGTTGGATCGGGACTTGTTGGTGAATCTACAGGATTTACTTATCCTAATGCTCACATCATAAAATATTTTATTGGTATCTTGCAAGAACATATTGACTCAAGAGTCTTAGTTTCGTGTTATGATTTTGAAATTTATCGTATGCTATCATTAATTAGCGCTTGTGCATCAATGGATAGACCAATTTGTATATATGGTAAGAACTTCTTTTATACTTTCAAACATTTACAAGAGACAAAAAAACTTTTTATCAAAAATCTAAAAATCATTAATGATTCCCAATTAGAACAAAATCCAAATGCTGTTGTTCTTATTGTTGATTCTCTTGAAAAATATTTTGTTAAGCTTCAAAAAATTATTAATGGAGAAGATCCAAAAGTTCAATTACAAGAAACTGATAACTTTGTATATGCAAATAATACATTATTTGGATATGAAAAAGCTGAAGCAAATTTAATTGATAATTTATATCGTTCAAATATTAATCAAATTTATAAATTACCGAAAACAATTCTTCCATTGAAAGCTTCAAACGAAGACCATAAATTTATCATTAATTGTTTGAAACCTAAATATATTATTCCTGTAAGTGGTTTACATATGAGTTTTGAAGCATATAAAAAATGTGCTTGATCAATGGGAATTAATAAAAATAGTGTTTTGGTTCTTGATAATGGAGACAAAGTTACTTTTGAAAATACACAGTTATTACCAACAAAGAAATTTATTAAATTAACTCCACAATTTATTAACTCTCAAGGTTCACTTGATGGAGAAACAAGTTCTATGTTTGAAAGAGATCAGATGAAAGAGACAGGTGTAGTGCTTGCTAATTTATTACTTTCAAATCAAACTAAACAAATTATCAAATTTAATTTTGATGCTGTTGGAGTACTAAACATTACTGATCAAATAAAAGAGACTTTGTCACAATTAAATGAAGAGTTTGTTAAATCATTAAATGAATATGCAAAGGCTCAGTTAGAAGCTAAAACTTTTGATGTAAAAGAATACAAATTATTTGTTAGAAAAATTGTTGGTAAACAGTTCGATAAAAAATTTAGCAAAAAGCCACTTGTTATAACAACTATAATATTTTCAAAATAGTTGTATATATGGATACTAAAGCTACTCAAGATATTTCTGAAGTAAATAATAGAATTGTAGCAAATTACAATAAAGCTAGAAAAACTTCCAGAATTTTTACTTGTTGTATGTTGTTAATTTTATTAACAATATCTTTAATTAGGTTACCATTTACAGGTTGTTATTTGGATGCAATATTTTTTGAATACTTATTTGGAGTATCAAAATATTTTGTCTATTTTTTTATATATGTAATGCTAATAGTTAAATTGTTTAATAAAAGTATTCTTAAGATATTTTTTAAACATAATATTTGAATTTTTGAGCTATTGTTATTTTTGTTTATTTTCATTATGACTTCTGCTACTTCATGATTAGCTAATAATCATGTTACACAAGGAATTAATGAAAATTTTATTGACCCGTTAATAAAATATCACACATTATATGGACAATATATCAAGGCAAACTCATTTAAAATGTGGTTTTCTGAGTTTATCAATCCAAACATTACAGGTGGGTTGATTGGAGAATTTTTTGTAAGTTTATCATTTATCATGCAATGATCAACATTGTTTATCTTTGAAGCAATTTTACTTGTTGCTGCAGTTGCAATTTTATTTGGAGTTAAAGATATAAAGTTTTTAAATAAAATTAAGAAATCAATTGTTCAAAAATTGGGTGGCGTTTATCTAGACAAAAAAAATCCAGAAGATGAACTTAATGGAACCAAGAAAGATAAAAAGATTAATATATTTGATTTGAATTCGATTAAGATGGAAGCAATGAACGAATTACAAGATACGCCACCTCTTTCTTTCTTAACAGACACAGGAGTAGATAACTATCATAAAAATATTGAAAAATCTGCAAAGGTAATAAAAGATTTAAATAGCTTTATTCAAAAAAACAACATTGGTCTAGCTTTTGCAACTTCAAATGTTATGCCGTTGTATTGTGAATATATTTATAAATTTACAGACGAAGAACAAATCAATAAGTTAATTCATCTAAAAAAAGAATTACTTGAAATATTTAATACAGACCAAATTAACTTTGCAGTTAAAGGAGCAAAAATCACTATTGAAGTTTTAAATAAACAACCATCTAAAATTTCTATAAAAAATATATTAGCATCCGAGAAGAAACTAACTAAAAATATAGCTGCAGTCGGATCAACATATAGTCAAATAAACGTGACTTATAACTTTAAAACTAGTCCGTCAACATTAATTGTTGGTAAACAGGGGAGTGGTGCTATTATGCAAGTTTCTTCATTAATTCTTTCTCACGTTTATTTAAATTCACCAAAAGATTTAAAAGTTCTTTTATGTTCTTGTCATGAGGAAAAGATATTTGAATCATTTTCTGGATTAGATCATTTAATAAGTTCCCCAACTTCTTCACAATCTGAAACAAACAAATGTCTAACTTCATTACTTGATGAATTAAAATTGAGACAAAAAATAATATCTAAATCACATTGTTCAGATGTTGACACATATAACAAGAAAAATCAAGAAAATAAAATTAATAAAGTATTAGTTGTTTTATTTGATATTGATCAATTCTTAAATGAAACACCAAATAATATCGCTATTTTAAAAGAACTTTTATCAAGGGATGCAAAAATGTGCGGTATAAAAGTAATACTATATGCACAATCAATTGATTCATACTTATGAAATGAAGATTTTCAAAAAAATATTTCTTCTTATTTTGTTTTTAAAACTTCAGACGAAAATGTTTCTAAATTATTTTTAAATTCCCCTAAAGCTTTGAACCTATTTGGTAATGGTGATGGATTTATGTTATTAAAATCAGACAGAACAAAAACAAGAATCCAATCTTGTTATGTAAATAAAGAAGAATTAGTTGAGACAATTAAAATCATTAATACATTCTACGATTGTAAGAATAAATAATAATATTTAAAAAACCGGTTTTGTTATATAATTTGTCCTACAAGTAATTGATCGCTGCATTAATAATGTAGAGGAAAGTCCATGCTTGCACAAGCTGCGATGCTTGTAAATGTTTATGTGGAATGATAAATTCCAACACCCTATAGTTAGAGTGATGACGCTAAAATTATCTAAGTATCGGTATAAGATAGTAATAGCCTAAAGTGCCACAGAGACGAGTTTATAGGAAACTATAAAAGTGAAACGCGGTAAACTCCATAAGCAAGAAACCCAAATTTGGTAGGGGAACAAGTCAAAGATAACTGAATCAATGATTTGGCACATATGTGTAGATAAATGATCAATATCATTATGTAAATAATGACACAGAACATGGCTTACAACTTGTAAATAACTAAATAAAAAAGGTCGGTTTAAATCGATCTTTTTTATTTATTAATTGTTTTAAAAACAAAAAAAGACTGATTTGACTCAGCCTTTTTCTTTTATATTTTTTAATTTTTGCGTTTTGTATTTTAAGAAAGAGGGTACTTAATATGAATATTATTTAATAATAAACAGATTGTATATAAATGCAAAAATCTAGAAAATATAAAATAGTGTCCTTACACACGTTAGCATAAGCTTATAGCTGCTCCGTTTCCGGCCTGACTAGGTTCGCAACTAACGTTGCAAGGACATAAATATTATAGTTTAAACAATAGATTTTTTTAATAAAAAACACCATTGTGTTAGATACATAATCTTTTGGCACCGGGGAAAATATAATAATTCCCGCTACTAAAAAAAAGAGTCATAAGCTAGAACTTTGACTCCGTAGTACACCTAAACCAGAGGCGTACCAAATGATTATATACACCAACCAATAAAAGACCAATCCATATCCAATTTGAAGCAATAAATGCTGTTTATTTTCGTTTTGAAAAAGAGTTTATTCAAATTACAAGTAATTTAAACACTTATGGAATAAGTAATAGAGCTGATAGGCTTTATACAACAGATATATCAGATTTAAACAAAACTTTAAGAATGTTTTATATGTCTTAAACTTTTGCATCAATAAAAATATAAGTATTAAAAAATACTATCAGAAAAATTGAAAAACAACTCCAATTTCAAAAAGACATTTCTTTAGGAAAAAATATAAACTGTGTAAGCTATGTGACAAAAGAACAATTGAGTTTAATTTACATTTGCCAAAAACTCCTATACCAAAAACAATAACTTACAAATACAATGATAAAGAACGGCGACAAATCAGTGATTTTCTACGAAAATTTCCTCAATGTTAATTGCTTATTAAACAAAACTAATCTATGATTAGCAATAAGAAAATTGGATAAAAAATTTGAGAATATTTCTCACACAACTCTAATAAAAATTCTCAATGAAGATAGTAGAAAACTTATGAATAAAAACAAAAAGTTATCAAGACCACATTTGTTTAGAAGAAAACCTAAAGAATTAGGAAATATCCAATTAGATCTTAAAATTCTTGGTTTGAAAGAAACAGGTTTAAACAAGAAAGTTGCAATATTTGATGCAATTGACACTAGCTCAAGATTAGTTCATTTAAAAGTATTGGATAATCAAACTAACACCGAATTAATGAAATGTTTAGACGAAATGTATGATTTCTTCTCAAAAAATAATATCAAAATTAAAAGAATTCAAACAGATAATGCTATGCAATTTAAGAATACAAATTTTGTTAAATCAAATCAATTCAATAAATGATGTAATGATAGAAGAATAATTCATATTTTCATTCCTTATCAACAACCTGAATGCAATGGCTGCATTGAAAGATACCATCGAACAATTGATCAAGAACTTGGAAAGTTATTAAGAAAATGCATAAGTTTAGACGAAATCAAATTAACATTTGACAAATGAATAAATTATTACAACAATGATAGATTATTACATTACACAGAATTAGATGAAATTAGTAAAGAAAACAAGTTTATGACACCTATTAAATCAATATTATATTTTCATAACTATAATAACCTTGTTTAGGTGGTGCCAAAAGTTAGTGTTACCTACACTGGGAAATTTACTATTGATTTTAAAATTATTATATAATATATGATAAATATGAAAAAAAGAAGAATTCTACTGTTAACTACTGTTGCATCTTTTCTCTTGCCAGGATTAGCATTTAATTCATCATTAACAACCAATGAAACAAATTTAATTGGTTTAGGGATTCCTTCTCCATTTAAAGTTACATATTCTGCTGATAGTGTAAATGTAGATTTAGGTAGTGGTTCATCTCAATTATCTAACGGAACATTAGACTCTAATGCTGACACATTTAAAATTACTAATGCACAGTATGAAAATGGAAATGCAAATTTTGCTTCATGTATTGATTTAACTAGTATTTGTTTAGAGATTTCATCCAAGGGATATGCTTTAAGTTTCGATATTGATTTTGATAGAATTTCATATTTTGATATTTTAGCTGGTCAATTTGCTAACATTAAACTTGATTTTTTGGCAATATCTGTAACTGATTTGTACACAAACACCACTAGTTTGACATTAAAATTTATAGCAACCGGTGTTGCTCCAAAGCCAACACCAGATCCATACACTGGTTTTACTCCTGCAGCATATTTTGTTGATCCAATTTTCCCACTAATAGACGAGGACAAAGCTTTTAACTTACCTTTTGACAATCAATCAACATTTAAAATAAATGAAACCACACAAAATGCTTTTGTTGGTAAAGGTAGTCGTACGCAATATTCTATAACTGGTGGATCATTTGATACTGCTTTTTTTGATAATGATGCCTTCCCTGTTATTACTTTTAAAACTAATGGTATTGACCAATTTAATAGATTATTTAAATTAGCTAAAGGAAAGCAACTTTCATTAGAAACATTAATAAACAAAGGCGCGTTTTCTAAAGAACCAACTTTATCATTTTTAACAAAAAAAGATCATAAGATTGCCAATTTAACATCAAAAATTACTGTTAATTTTCATGGTCATAATGGAACTTTTGCTGTCCCTGATTTTGATACTGCACAACACTATCAATATTCATTTGATTTAAAAAATGTTTCTATTCCAAAAAAAGGTGAAAAAGTTAAAATTCTTTCCCAAAAACAAACATTTGATAATTTTTCATTTGATTCTTCTATTTCTTTAGATTTTGAAAATGATTTATTAAATACAACAGATTTATATGTAAAATATTTCCCAGTTCCTAAAGAACCATCTACCGATACTACTCCTGGACACTATGAAATTGTAACTTCTACTGGTGAACCTTTAAAAATTATCGGAATGACAAATATTGCTAATCAAGCTTCATATTCTAAACAATTTACCAATAATAAAAAAATTGAGATGAATAGTGAGATTACTGATTTTTGTTTCCCTAATGTTGCTTATATCACTATTGACAATAATAGAAATAAAACTTGAAAAAAATATCAATTTGATAAAGACGGGGAAACTTCTATAAATAAATCATATTGTTCATATTTTACGAGAAATAACTCAAATAACGATGAATGTTTTGAATTATTAATGAATGATATTCATATGTATAGTTTTACAGGGGAAGAACTAACCATTGGTGATAAGAGTCAATGATTGAATTTTTCTGAATACTCTGATCCAAATGGTTGCATAAAACTTACAACAACTTCAACTCCTTACAATCTTTCTTGATTAAATCCATGTGCACTTGACAAAAACTTTTGGGAAAACAAATATCCAAACAAACATAAAGAACCACAATTTGATTTTGTTTTTAATAGAATTGACTCTGAAAATCAATCTTTAATTGATTCAATTTCAATTTCTTCTTCAACAAAATGAGATTTATCAGAATCTGATATCTGTTCATCAACCGATTCTGTTCCATGAATTTATGGCGATTTAATAAATATATCTTTTAAATTTGTTGGCCCTAGTGGTTATTCTTCTTCAATTATCCCTACAACACTTACAGATTCACCGATAAGTAATGATTTTTCAATATTTTACGCTGGGATTAATTATCCTGAAAAGTTTTATTCACAATTTAATTACAAGAACATTCCTTCAGAAGATCAATTTGTAGAATATTCAATGTCTGTTCTTCCTTCACGTCATCAATATGATACTCAGGATTGACCTATTGGTGAATGAAAAGGTGGAGGCGGAGCTTTAATTAATGGATGACCTGTAACAGCTCAATGAGATATTAAAAAATTATTCCTTAATTTTAACTACACAACTGAAAAATTAGATTGATGAATTAATCAAAAAGGTCATCCGGAAGCATTGAAATCCCAACCTTTATCATATTGACTATCCAATGATCTTGTTAGGGATGTTTCTGGTTGATTAGAAGGTAATTATGAAGCATCAGTTAGTATTTTTGGTGTAGAATCTATTCCTTTATCAGCAATCAACACAACACTAACATTAACTAATGCAAATCAATTAGTTATCCCTGGTAAAGCACCACATTATGATATTAAATGTAGTCAATGAAAAACAACTATGAATATTTTGTCTGGCGACAATAGAAATGGTAATAATGACTCTTTCTTTAATGCATTCGCATTTTATGCTCAAAAAAATTCTGATGGAGCATACCAACTTCACTATGGATGAATGGATCAATCTGGTAATCTTATAGATTGCCCAAATCCAATCACTATGGGATTTAGATATATGGATTTTATGTATGAATCTAACGATCACAGAGACTCTTTCTATCCAGTTTCAACTGCAACAAGTGAAGATTGAAAAATAAAATACAATGTGTAATATTAAAAATATTTTGATATAATCAAATATAATATATTAATAAATTATGATGAAAATTATGATGAAAAATAAAAAAATATTATTAACAGGAATGGCATTGCTTCCTACTTTATCATTGTGCTCGTGCCAGGTTTCAAATTATCAAAAAAATAATATTAAAGAAGTTAGTAAAAAATATTCTTTATCTGATGGTCAAATAATCAATTCTAAGTATTCATCTTTAGATGCTGTTAGATCTATGAGTGATGACACAGACGTAACCCAAGACCAGTTGAATCACAGAATCGCTGCTATTGAAGATAAAACTCAATATACTTTGTATGCGGTTGGTTTAGATAAAACTACTGTTGATACTACTATTGGATTAATGGAGAAAAACATTTCTAATAAAATTACTGAAGAATTAGCTAGCAACAATCTACCAGCTGATGGCCAATTAACTCAAGATTCATTAAACAACGTTTATTCATATGTTAATTCTCAAGCTGCAGAATTTGGGGTAGATGTAATAGACTATGATAGGTTTCAATATGACATACCAACAATGGCTGCCAAATATGAAATAGATTTAATTAATGCCGGTGTTGATAAAGATGTTGCTATTGAACAAGCAACTCAATATAAAAGTGATATTCTTGATACTCTTGATGCAGCTAATGAGTCCTTGTATGATGATGTTACATATTCATTACTTCTTAATGAATTTCAAACTAACGAAAATTTAACATTAAATTATTTAAAAAATAATAAAATCAATGTTGATGAAAAGCAAAAAAATGATAAAGATGCTGAATTAGAAACAGTTCTTACTTGATTCACAAACAATTCATCACAATTATTATCAATTCGTGAAGAAGGTTTATCTTTGCTAAAAGATTATTCATTAAATAATGAAGGTTTAGAAGTTGGTAGCATTTTAACAAGTGATGATGTTACTGCACTATTTAACTATAAATACAATTTAGCTAGAGGTTGTGATTTTGACCAAATATCAATTGATCATGATATTCCAGAAGCTAAAGAAACAGGAGACTATGATAAAAACACTATTAATAGAGCTTTCTATGAAGCTCCACTTGATAGTTTTGTTGGTTATGTTCCTTATGAGAAAAATGAAATTTTCCCTGGCTACCAATTACATGTTAAGCTTCTTGATGTTGAAAATTCAGTTGATTCTCATGTTGCAAATCTAAAATTTGTTTTTGGAATTAGTAAAACAGATAGTACTGAAATTTTATGACAGAATTTAGATGGAACTAATGTTGAATCAATGAATGTTTTTTCATGTAAAGTAAATTCTTTTGATTTAGTTAATAATATTACTAACAACAAATATTTAAATGATAAATTATCAGATTCTACTGCCACTCTAAATGAAAAAATTTCTTTTACAGAGCTATCAAATGATGTTGTTCCTGATGAAAATGGCGTTTTCTTTAAAGACTCAGCTTTATCTAGAACAAAAATTAACGAAATTCTTAACAATTACAAAGGTTCTAAAGATCAAGACTATGATTTATCTAAAAATCCAGTAATTTTAGATGCTGCTGCTTATGAAGGTATCCCTATTCCTTCAAATATTGAAGAATTACTTTCAACTAGCTTTCACACAAATCAAAAGCTTGCATTAATTGCTAGTGATGTAAATACAAATACTAACACATTATCAGTTCATTGAGCATTAATCGATAGTGGCATTGAATCTAATGAAACAACAAACAATGATTTCTATGTGGTTAAAGATATTCCTTGACATTGAAATAATATTGAATTAGCTTCATTAGAAGTGCAATTTGATATTGACCAAGTTATTCAACAAACAATTGACTTAGGAAGAACAGAAGCTCTATTTATTTCTAACTATTCTGAATACATCCAAATTATGGCTTCATTAAATCAAAATTCATCTAGTGGAGATACTTCTAAAATTGATGAAATTGGAAAAAATCTTGATAAATGTATTGGATTTCTTTCAGCTTCTTCAGCATTAGGTGCTAGTGTAGGTGCAATGATGGTTGTATATAGTTGTAGAGTTGTTGCATCACTTGGAGCCGATTCTGATGCTATTGCTAATATAGTAATTGGTAGTGTTTACCTTGCTACATTAGGTTCTGAAGTTATTTTGTCTGGTATTGATTTTCATAAATCATATAAAAATTACAAGAATATGAAGAAAAATTCAACAATTGAAAATAAATATTCTTCATTTAAATCTACAATTGTTAATAATTTCAAAAACTTAGAAAAAGATATTAAAACATTAAATGATTCTCATGCACAATATGATGCAAAAGTTAAAGCTGGGCAAAATGTTCATAAACTTTCTTTAGAAACTAGAATTTTAACAAAATCTCTTCTTGAAACTTACATTAGTGAAAATAAAGATGAAATTGAAAATGTTGTAGGAAAAGATAAATTCGATGAAATTCACAACACTCTATATCAAGATGTTGATACTTCAAAAGATGATGAAGATTCTTTATCGAAATTGCAAATCGCATCATATGCTCTTTTGGGAATATCTTTCCCGTTGTTAATTTTAACATCAGTAGCTTATTGTGTGCCAGCATTTAACAGACTTTCTTTTGATAAAGCATATGAAGCTGGTATTGCAGAGCAAGACCAATTTGCTGCATGAATCAATGGTATTCAAGTATGTAAAGCAAAAAGTCTAGCTAAAGGATATACAGATCTTGTCGAAACATATGATTTTCAAATACAACATCTTACAAACAATGCTGGAAGAAGGTATGCTGAACTTCACTTGGGAGAAAAAAGGTTAGAATATAATGCTCATAAGGCATTAAACAATTCAACTAAAATAGCTGAATATAAATACCCTGTTATTATTACAGTAATGTCTGTATTCCAATTTGCAGCTCAAGCATTATTAGACTGTATTTTACCAAATTAGATTATTATGCTAAGTCTAAACTAAAGTTATTAGAAACTTAGCTTGATAGAGACATTGTTATAGTTCACAAATAATTTATATATTAATTCAAGTTTCATAGATTATTAATTTAATCTATGACTTTATTTATTATTGACTAATAAATTTTCATAGTCTAAATCTCTTTAAAGTTATTCTTCTTCAAACTATTTTTTTAGCACAACTATTGACTTTTTAATAATACTAAGTCAAAACCAAACTTCCCAGTAACTTAGTTTGATAGAGACTATTATATAGTTCAATTGATGATTTATAGTGCAACTCGGGTTTTATAAATTGTTTATTTAATCTATACCCTCTTTTATTTTATGCCGAGATGTTTTTGTAAAATTTGTTTATTTTGAAATTTTTTTATAAATTTGTTGACATTTTCAATACTGCTTTTTTGCAAGAAAATAACCAATCATAATGTGTATACCATAAAATTATTTTTTTCAAACTAGTTTTAAGTCCGACAATTGATTTTTTATATTCTTGGGAAGTTAGAATAACTTTTTAATCTAATATTATTTAAAATATCATAAGTTTTATACATTGAAAATGTATAATTTAAGTATTAATATTTGTATTATGTCAAACAGTAAAGAAATTTATGTAATGGGCCTATCTGGTGCCAAGAAAATAACTGAAAGTATTTGTAAAAATTTAAATGTTAAACCTATTAAAACTTTCTCTAGTAGATTTGCTGATGGAGAAATTATGGTTAGACCTGAACAGCCAGTAAGAAATAGAGCGATTACAGTTGTTCAATCATTATCAAAACCAGTTAATGAAAAAATTATGGAATTATTAATCGCTATTGATTCATTGAAAAGAGCATCTGCAAAAGAAATTAACGTAATCATTCCTTATTATGCTTATGCAAGACAAGATCGTAAAACACTAGGCCGTGAACCAATTACATCAAAATTATTAGCTAAATTGTTAGAAAAAACAGGAGCAACAAGAGTTGCTATCATTGATGTTCATAGTGAACAAACTCAAGGATTCTTTGATATTCCTGTAGATACATTGAGAGCAACAATGTTATTAATTTCTCAAGCAATTAAAAACATTAGTGTTGAAAATTTAACTGTTGTTTCTCCGGATTACGGTGGTGTTAAACGTGCTAGAAAAATTGCTACTGCTTTAGGTGCTCCGTTAGCAATTCTTGATAAGAGAAGACCTAAACCAAATCAAGCTGAAATTTTAAACATTCTTGGTGATGTTCAAGGTAGAGATTGTTTAATTGCTGACGATATGATTGATACTGCAGGAACAATAGTTGCAGCATGTAAAGTTTTAAAATCTAAAGGTGCAAAAACAATTAACATTGTTTCAACACATGGTATTTTATCTGGACCTGCTATTGAAAGATTAATTGATGCTGTTAACACTGAAGTAATTTCAGATATTTATTTATCAAATTCAATTGAAAGTGTTTATGAATCTAATATTCCTAACTTACATGTTGTAGATTTAGGTGAATATCTAGCAAAAATCATTGAAGTTTATTATTCTAAAGATGGTTCAATATCAAAAATCTATGATTTATATGAACCAAAAGGTAAAAAGTAAGCCAACAATTAAACAAATAGTTGTTGTTGAAGGCAAAACCGACACACAACGATTAAAACAATTATTTAATGTAAGGACAATCGAAACGAATGGTTCTAGATTGTCTTTAAAAACAATAAACTTGATAAAAAAAACATCAAAAACAAATGATATTGTTTTATTTTTGGATCCAGATGGTCCAGGAGAAAAAATAAGAAAAAAACTTCAAAATGAATTAGATTCATTTGAGCAAGCTTTTATCAAAAGACCAAAGGGAACTAAAAAACCCGGAGTAGCTGAAGCATCAGACAAACAAATCTTAGATGCATTTAAAAATCTAAAATCTTTTAAGAAGGCAAACAACTGTCTAACAATAGAACAATACCAAAAGCTTGACTTAAATACAAAACAAAAAAGAAAAACTGTTACAGATCACTTTGGAATTTCTGAATGTAATAATAAGCAACTTTTTAAAAGACTTAATATGATGAATATTAAGTTCAGTGAACTAAAGAAAATACTAAAATAAACTATCATGAGAGAATTACTATCTAACATATTAAGACCAAAATCCATTGATCAAGTAATTGGTCAAACTCATTTGCTAAATAAAGATTCATTGATAACTCAAATGGTTAAGAATAAAACGCTTTACTCTTTAATTCTTTATGGTTATCCAGGAATTGGTAAATCTTCAATAAGTTACGCATTAGTAAACGATTTAGGCGTCCCTTATCAAGTATTTAATGCATCTATTGATAAAAAAGAAAAACTAATTCAAATAATTGAAACAGCAAAAGCGTCAAAAGGATGATATGTTGTAATTCTTGAAGAAATTCACAGATTAAACAAAGATAAGCAAGACATCTTATTGCCATATTTAGAAAATGGAACAATTTATATGTTTGCTTCGACAACAGAAAATCCATATTTTGTTATTAACCCCGCAATTAGAAGTAGATGTCAAATTTTAGAATTACAACCAGTTTCAGTTGATGAGACATTTAATGGTCTCAAAAAGACTTTTAAAAGATATAAATTGGATATCACTTTGCCTGATGAAATACTTAAAAAAATATGTATTCAAACAAACGGAGACGTTCGAAGCGCAATTAACATAATTGATGTATTAAACTTCTTATATAAAGATAAAAAAATTACAGATAAACTTCTTAAAGAAGTTATGCAACAATCATACGTTGTAGCAGCGGATTATGGCGATGAATATTATGATCTTCAATCTGCATTTCACAAATCAATGAGAGGTAGTGATCCAGACGCTGCAATTTATTATTTGGCAAGATTATTACAAGCCGGAGACATCGAATCAATCTGTAGAAGAATCATTGCATGTTGTTATGAAGATGTTGGTATGGCCAACCCGCAACTATGCTCTAGAGTTGTAAATGCTGTACATGCTGCAAAAGAAGTTGGATTTCC
Organism: uncultured Mycoplasmataceae bacterium; assembly: GCA_947176435.1. Taxonomy (GTDB): domain Bacteria; phylum Bacillota_I; class Bacilli_A; order Mycoplasmatales; family Mycoplasmoidaceae; genus Malacoplasma_A. The sequence goes on along the minus strand of CAMWQH010000001.1, from coordinate 9,021 downwards.
TGAATGTAAACAAATTTTTGCAACAATTGTTATTGAAATTTGCTTATCTCAAAAATCAAATTCTGCATATATGGCAATTATGTCGGCATTACAAGATGTTCAAAGTGGCAAAGCATATTCGGTTCCAAACCATATAAAAGATCAATCATATAAATCTGCAAGCAAATTAGGAAGAACAGGATATAAATATCCGCATGATTTCGAAAACGCTTGAGTTAAACAAGATTATTTACCTAAAGAATTACGAAACAAGAAATATTACAAACCTTCTAAATATTCTATTAATGAACAAAAACTAGAGAAGTATTGAGAAGAGCTGAAAAAATAAAATTATTTTTTATTTAATATAGTGTAGATTTTTTTAACTTCATCTACATAGTGAGTGCCGATTTTAAAAGTAAATCCTTCATTTTTTCCATATTTTGGAATTACATGAAAATGAATATGCATAATTTCCTGACCTGCTATTTTTTGATCGTTAGATAAATAATTAAATCCTCAAGGTTTCAACTTTGAATCGTCTATTTTATTAGTCACTATCTTAGTTAATTTAATCATGTCAGATAGAACTTCTTCAGGACATTCTCTTAAATTAGCATAATGTTTCTTGCTAATGATTACTGTGTGCCCATCACTTATTGGGTTAATGTCAAGAAAAGCCAATGCATTATCATTTTCAGCAATTACATATGCTGGAATCTTTTTAGAAACTATGTCACAAAATATACAACTCATAATGATTTGATTATAAAATTAAAAACTAACTAAATATTTATTTATTATTTGTAATATTTTGTATAATAAACTAACATATTAAATATATATAGGAGAAAAAAATATGGCAAAAGCAAAATTTGATAGAAGTAAACCACACGTTAATATTGGTACTATCGGACACATTGACCACGGAAAAACAACTTTAACAGCTGCTATCTGTACATATTTAGCAAAGCAAAACTTAGCTGAAGCTAGAGACTATGCACAAATTGATAGTGCTCCAGAAGAAAAAGCTCGTGGTATTACTATTAACACTGCACACGTTGAATACCAAACAAAGACTCGTCACTATGCACACGTAGATTGTCCAGGACACGCCGACTATGTTAAGAACATGATTACTGGTGCTGCTCAAATGGATGGTGGTATCCTAGTTGTTGCTGCATCTGATGGTGCAATGCCTCAAACTCGTGAACACATCCTATTAGCAAGACAAGTAGGTGTCCCTCGTATTGTTGTATTCATTAACAAGTGTGATATGGTTACTGACCCAGAAATTCAAGAATTAGTAGAAATGGAAATTCGTGATTTATTGACTTCTTACGGATTTGATGGAGACAACACTCCGGTTATTCGTGGATCAGCTTTAATGGCTCTTCAAGGAAAACCTGAATGAGAACAAAAGATCCAAGAATTAATGGATGCTGTTGATAAATGAATCCCAACTCCAGAAAGAGATGTTGATAAACCATTCTTATTACCAATCGAAGATATCTTCACAATTACTGGTCGTGGTACAGTAGTTACAGGTCGTGTTGAAAGAGGACAAGTAAACATGAACGAAGAAGTTGAAATTGTTGGTTTAAGACCTACAAAGAAATCAGTTGTTACTGGTATTGAAATGTTTAGAAAACAATTAGACTCAGCTATGGCTGGTGATAATGCTGGTATCTTATTAAGAGGTGTTGATAAGACTGATGTTGAACGTGGACAAGTATTAGCTAAACCTGGTTCAATTACTCCTCATACTAAATTTAAAGCTCAAGTATATGCTTTAAAGAAAGAAGAAGGTGGTCGTCACACTCCATTCTTCAACGGATACAGACCTCAATTCTATTTCAGAACTACTGACGTTACAGGTTCTATTACTCTAAAAGAAGGTGTAGAAATGGTAATGCCTGGTGATAATGCTGAATTAACAGTTGAATTAATTGCTCCAATCGCAGTTGAAAAAGGTTCTAAATTCTCAGTTCGTGAAGGTGGTAGAACTGTAGGTGCTGGAAACGTAATTGAAATTATTGCTTAATTTCTTTTATTAAAAATCTATAATAAAGATATCGGTTTTTACCGATATCTTTTTTTGAGGAATAAATATGAAATTAAAAAAAATGTTTAAAACTTTATTGGTAGTCGCTTGTACATTTGTCCCAACTTCATTATTATCAAATTGCTCTAATTCTGTTGTTGAATATAAACAAGAATATCTTTCAATAAATTACTACGGTAAAGATACAATATATTCAAATAAAGATGAATATTACACTATTGGTTGACTTCTAAATGCAACCATTTACCCATTAGCTACAGACCAAGGTATAGATTGATCAATCATAAACGATGAAACTAATAAAGTTCAAATTATCAACAATAAAATAACCTGACAACCAATAGGTACAGAAGGTATTTATTCTTTTGGATTACATGCGAGTTCCCAAAAAGATCAATCTATTTCTAGCACAAGAAAATTTTGAATTAACACAATATCAGGTGCAGTTGATCAAGAATATGTTGCAATAAACTACAACAAAAATACTACTATTTATTGCGATAAAGATGAAGAAATACATACACTAGATTGAACATTAAGTGCTTCTGTTTATCCACAAGAATGTGATCAAAATGTTGAATGATCTATAAAAGACGATGAAACATTAGGGAAGGTTGCAATTGTTGGTAACAAAATTCAATGAAGCAAGATTGGAACTTATGGCACATACGAATTTAAATTATGTGCAACTGCAAAAAATGATTCCACTGTTTCTTCTTTTTTAACTTTTTGTATAGATACTATAAATGATGGTAAATTGTCTTCTTCAGATTATTATGATTACATTGCTCAAAGAACTTTATCTGTAAGTGCTATTGGACTTAACGCTTCTTCTGGTATTCCAAAATTAAGTGCAGCATCTTCGGGAACAATGTGATTTTATAAAAGACTAACAGATAGTGACCACTGCTATGAATTCATCACTAATTATCACGTTTGAGTTGGAATTAAAAATATTATGGATGAATATAATACTTCAACAAAGTTTCATATGTTAGCGGTTCTTGGTAACCCTGATTCTTCTAATCCATATTCAAGTGACTATTTTGATTATGTTGAAGTAGTTACTAATTTCACTGAACAAATGTTAAATCCAATAAACATAAATTTGGGGACATATTATGGTTCTGGAGGAACAAAAGATTTATACATGGATATGTGTGCAATTAAAGTTGACCTTCAAAATTTGTATGATAGAGAAAATCTTGCATCTATTAAGGGATATACTAAAGGTACTAATGAATTAAAAAATGAATTAGATTATATAAATAGCCATTATGGAAAAGGAGAACAAATTGTCAATTTTGGTTCTCCTGGAGATAATGATGATGTTTATATTGCAGGTTATCCATGAGCTAATTCTCAACAATATGAAGATCAGAGACAATATACATATTTAACTCAAGTAAAAACCAAAGTTGAGCAATTGGAAGGAGAAACTTTAAACGTATTTTCTAACTCTTCATATTACACTTTTCAAGATCAATGTATAATGACAGAAAAAGAAACGTTTGCTTTGGGAGGTGGATCTTCTGGTTCAATGGTTATCAATGAAGATTTTCAAACTGTTGGTATATACTGAGGAGGCACAACTGATACATCAACTTCTTATGTTTTTTATCCAAAGTTTGCACTATTTAGATTAAATAATTCAACATATGGAACATACGATTTCTTCCAAATAGTTGATCAACAAATTAGTTAATTTTTTTTAAAAAATGTAAATATATAATAATTAAAAAATATTATGAAAAAGAAATTTTTTAAACCTTTTTTATTGTTTGCTGCAATTACAATACCATCATGTTTTAATTTAACAAGTTGCACAATTCAAATTAGTACTTATGTTCCTATTAATGATGATCATTTTAAATATATTAGTGAACGTGAAATGTCAATTGGTGCATATGCTATAACAGACCAAGGTCAAGCATACGCATCATTTGGTACTGCTTGATTTTATAAAAGGTATAGTGATAATGATTATACATACGAGATTATTACTAATTATCATGTCTATGAAGTAATTAAAGAAATTCTTAATCGATCAAACACAACCCATAAGTTAGGTTTTGCTTCTAATCTGTATGACCAATATAGTTATAAGAAAATTGATTTTTATTATGATTATGCAATTAATGAGAGTACAACTTCCAATGTTTTCACTACTTTAACCCCTGCCTTTATTTCTTTTGGTGAAGTACAAATTGGTGATATTTCTTTACCAGCTTATATGGATATTTGTGCTTTTAAAGTAGATTTAACAAATGCATATTATAATGTGGGTTCTAATTCAACTTTTAAAGACCAAATTGACTATATTAATAGTCATTATTTAAAAGGTGCTAACATTGTAAATGTTAATGAGCAGGCTTTGTCTTCTAAATCAAAAGTGTATATGGCAGGATTTCCGTGAGCAGATTCTTCTCCTGGTTCTGATTGTGACTATACTTATTTTTGTGAGGAAATTGATTATCTTGATAAACTTGAAGAACGAGCACTTAATATCATTTCACCAACTTATTTAACCTATCAAAATCAATGAACTACTGAATGAAAATCATTAACATATATGGGCGGTGGTGCTTCAGGTTCTATGGTTATTAATGAAGACTATGAAGTAGTAGGTATATATTGAGGTGGTTCAGGATATGAAGAATCTAGTGAGTTCCAAAAAACTTTTGCATTATTCTCGATTCCTGGCGGATCTACAGAATATCCTGACTTTTTCGCAGCAGCTGCATCAATATTAGGTTAATAAAAAAGCAAGAGTAATCTTGCTTTTTTCTAAAATTTTTTCTTCATGTCAATTCTAAATTTGTTTAATTTAGTTTTTAATTTAGAATCTTTAATGGCTAACATTTGAACTGCTAGCATTGCGGCATTGTAACTATTGTTGATTCCTACTGTTGCAACAGGAATTGATTTAGGCATTTGAACAATTGAAAATAAAGCATCTAATCCACCTAATTGTGCATTGATAGGAACACCTATAACTGGTAATAAAGTTTGGCTAGCAATTACTCCTGGTAAATGAGCAGCTAAACCAGCACCAGCAATAATGATTTCACAACCTTTGTTTTCAACATCTTTAATTGTTTTAGTTAATTTTTCAGGAACACGGTGAGCTGATAGAATATAACTTTCATAACTTACACCAAATTCTTTTAATAAATTAATAGCATTAGCCATTACTTGATCATCTGATTTAGATCCATAGATTATTGCGACTCTCATTATTTACCTCTACTAAAATATTTTACTCCACTCTCAAAGATTTTTTGGTCATATTCACCAGGAACATTACGATATAAGTTTTCACCAATTCTTTCTGAGTGACCCATTTTACCCATAATTCTACCATCAGCATTTGTGATTGCTTCAATAGCCATCATAGAACCGTTAGGGTTGAATGGCATTTTCATTGTTGGGTTGCCTTGTTCATCAACGTATTGTGTAACAACTTGACCGTTGTTAATTAATTCTTGAATTAATTCATGACTTGCAACAAAGTTACCTTCACCATGAGAAATAGCGTTAGTTCTAATATCCCCAGGAACTAAACCAGCCATTCAAGGAGACTTATTAGAAACAACTTTTGTTCTAATTAATCTAGACATATGGTGCCTAATTTTATTAAATGTTAAAGTTGGCATTGATTCATTCATATCAATAATTTTTCCATATGGAACAAGACCTAATTTGATTAATGCTTGAAAACCGTTACAGATACCTAAAATTAAACCCTTACGTTTAATTAAATCCATAGTAGCTTTCTTAACTTTTTCATTATGGAAAACATTAACTATAAATTTAGCAGAACCATCTGGTTCATCCCCTGCAGAGAAACCTCCAGGTAAAAAAATAATGTGAGATTTATCGATAGTTTTAGCTAATTCATTAATAGAAGCTAATAAAGATTTTTGATCTTTGTTTCTAATTAAAACTTGTTTAACAATAGCTCCAGCTTTTTCAAAAGCAAATTGACTATCATATTCACAGTTAGTTCCTGGGAATACCGGAATTACAACAGTAGGTTTTTTAACTACCTTACTAAACATTGAATGTTTAGTAAATTTATAAGGTCTGATATTTAAATTCGAATTAGATTTAGTTTCAACAGTTGAAGGGAAAATATCTTCTAATTTTGAAATTGTTGTTTTTAATACTTCATCTAGACTTAATGTTAATTTATTAACTTTAATTTGTGATTTTTGAGTTGTTTTACCAATAACCTTAAAGTTTAAACATTTTAATTCATTATTTACATTTATATTGGAAGGAATTTCTAAGATAAATGATCCATAGTTCGTTTGAAATAATTCATTATCTTTTAAACCATTGATAGAAGCACCAATTCAGTTTCCTAAACACATTTTAGAAATACCTTCAGCAATACCTTTTTGTTTTAATGAATAAGCTGAAATAATTTTCTTTGATTTAATTAACTTTGTTAATTGACTAAAAGTATTAATCAATGACTTAGTATCTAGCGTTCCGTCTTTTTTCTTTAATGGATATACATAAGCAATTGATGAATCTATTTTTTTGAATTCCGGAGAAATAATATTGTTTGCTTCATCAACACAAACAGCAAAAGAAATTAAAGTATTAGGGACATCTAAATTTTCATAACTTCCTGACATTGAGTCTTTACCACCAATTGCACCTAATTTTAAATCTTCTTGCGCTTTAAATGCACCTAGTAATGCAGCAAATGGCAATCCTCATCTTTTAGGATCTTTACCAAGTTTTCTAAAATATTCTTGGAAACTTAAGTAAACATTTTTATAGTCTCCACCCATAGCAACTATTTTTGAAACTGATTCAATTACTGAATAATAAGCCATATGGAACGGACTAAAATCACCTAAGAAAGGATTAAAACCATAAGCCATTAAAGAACATGTATTAGTTTCTTTTCCAAATAAAGGAATTTTAGCAGCCATACCTTCGGCCGGTGTTAATTGTTTGAATCCGCCTAAAGGCATTAACACTGTGTTAGTACCAATTGTAGAGTCAAATTTTTGAAGCAAACCTAATTTTGAACAACAATTTAAATCAGTTAACATTTCCAATCATGCTTCCTTTAAACTAGATATTTTTGGTTGAACTAATTTATTAGGTTTATTAAAAACAACGTTAGTGGATTGAGTAAAACCATTTGTATTTAAAAAATCACGAGAGATATCAACTATTCAATCGTTGTTTCATTTCATTTTTAAACGATTATTACTTGTAACTTTTGCAACAATAGTAGCTTCAAGATTTTCTTTGTCTGCTAATTCAATAAATTTTTTAGCATTTTTGTTGCTTACAACAACGGCCATTCTTTCTTGTGATTCACTAATTGCTAATTCTGTACCATTAAGTCCAGCATATTTTTTTGTAACTTTGTTTAAATCAATTTCTAATCCATCACAAAGTTCACCAATAGCAACACTTACACCTCCAGCGCCAAAGTCGTTACATTTAACAATTAATTTAGAAGCCTCAGGGTTTCTAAACAATCTTTGAATTTTTCTTTCCTCTACTGGGTTGCCTTTTTGAACTTCTGCACCGCATTCATTCATAGAAGTTTTTTGATGTTGTTTAGAAGAACCGGTTGCACCACCAATACCATCTTTTCCTGTTCTTCCACCTAATAAGATAATTACATCACCAACTTTAGGTTTGCGTCTAACTATATTTGATTTAGGAGCAGCTGCTACAACAGCTCCAGTTTCTAAACGCTTAGCAACAAAACCAGGATGGTAGATTTCATCTACTTGTCCAGTTGCTAAACCAATCTGATTACCATATGAGCTGTATCCATTAGCTGCATTAATAGTAATTGTACGTTGTGGTAATTTACCAGGAAGTTTCTTAGCTAATTGGGTTGTAGGATCTGCTGATCCTGTAACTCTCATGGCTTGATAAACATATGTTCTTCCAGACAAAGGATCTCTGATTGCCCCGCCTAAACAAGTAGAGGCACCACCAAATGGTTCGATTTCTGTTGGGTGATTATGTGTCTCGTTTTTAAACATCAAGATGTATTTTTCTACACCTTTTTTTGTTTTTACATTAATGTTAATTGAACATGCATTTATTTCATCAGATTCATCCAAATTTCTTAATGCACCAGATTTCTTTAAATTTTTAACTGCAATAGTAGCTAAATCCATTAAACAAATTTTTCTAGTCTTAGCTTTTGCACCATAAACTTTTTTGCGAGTATCTAAATATGTTTTATATGTAGATTTAAACAAATCATCATATTCAGATTTTTCAAAATCAATTTTATTAATTTTTGTTTCAAAGGTAGTATGTCTACAATGGTCAGATCAATATGTGTCAATTACTTTAATCTCTGTTAATGTAGGATTACGTTTTACTTTTTTAAAATAATCTTGAATCATCATTAGGTCTTCGATAGACATTGCAAGACTTAATGATAAATGCAATTCAGATAATGCTTTTTTATCCATTGAAATAAATTTAGCAATTGTTTCAATTTTAGTGTTGTTTTCTTTATGAGTAGGAAAAGAAGTTGAATAAACTTCGGTTTCTCTTGAATCTGTAGGATTAATTAAGAACGATTTAATTTTATTTAAATCAGTTGATGACACATTACCACTTACTAAATAAACTTTTGCTGATTTAACTTCAGGGTTTAATTTGTTATTTATTAATACTAAACATTGTTTAGCAGCTTCTGCACGAGCATCAAATTGTCCAGGAAGAAATTCAATAGCAAACGATTCAAATTTTTTGATACTTGGAATTTCATCTATGTAAAAATCATCAACCATTGGTTCGCTAAAAACTGAAGTTAATGATTTTTCAAAAGTTAAATTATCTACATTTTTGACAATGTATTTATTAACGACTTTTATTGATTTAATGTTTATTTTTAAGAAATTTTTAATGTCTTTTGTTAGTCCATTAGATTCAGAGTCGTACTGATCTTTTTTAAGGACAAATATTGTTCTAAT